>JBBSFO010000562.1:0-3771 GCA_038238655.1 Thermomicrobiales bacterium
GATAGCCAGCCCGCCTGGTCGCCGGATGGATCGCGGATCGCCTTTGTCTCGTATCGCGAAGAAGACCGCGACCGCGTTTCCCGCTCTGATCTCTGGACGGTGCCCGCCCAGGGTGGCGCAGCCCGTAAACTGACCGAGAGCAAGGGCGAATCGAGTTCCCCCGCCTTCGCGCCGGACGGACAAATGATTGCCTTCTTCGGCCACACCGAGGGCAACACCTGGGCCGCGACGACCCGCCTCTGGACCGTCCCCGCCGACGGGAGCGCGCCGCCCCGCTGTCGCACAGCGTCGCTCGACCGACAGGTCGGCAACGGCACGCTGCACGATCAAACGATCCCGGCAACGCCGCATCGCCCGCTCTGGTCCACCGACGGCAACGCGATCCGCTTCCTCGTCACGGATAGTGGCAATAGCCATTTATATACCGTTCCTATGGATGGCGGCGATGCGCGTTGCCTGCTTGGCGACGAGCGCGTCATCATTGGCGCGCGGCACGTATCGGATGGACGGATCGTGGTACTTGTGACAGACGCGACGACGCCTGCCGAACTCTTCGTGATCGGCGGCGCGCGGCAAAGGCAAGTGACGAACCTCAATCGCGACTGGCTGGCCGCGCGGGATGTTCGCGCGCCGGAGCGGTTTCGCGTGCAGGGCGACGACGCGCACGCGGTTGACTGCTGGCTGCTCACGCCGCCCGGTTTCACGGAAGGGCAACGATACCCGCTCGTGCTAGAGATCCACGGCGGCCCGCAGGCGCAATACGGCAATGCCTTTTTCCACGAGATGCAGGTCTGGGCGGCGGCGGGCTACCTTGTCCTGTTCACGAACCCGCATGGCAGCACCGGCTACGGTGAACAATTCACGGAAGAGTTGCGCCTCCACTACGGTGAGAAAGACCTGCCGGACTTGATGGCCGCGCTCGACGCGGTGATCGCGCGCGGGATGGTGGACGAAAAGCGCATCGGCGTGACGGGCGGCTCGTACGGCGGCTTCATGGTCAACTGGCTGATCGGGCAGACCGACCGCTTCGCAGCGGGCATCACGCAGCGCTGCATTTCCAACTGGGTGAGCGACTACGGCACGAGCGACCTCAGCGTCCTCAGCGCGACGGAGGAGTTCGGCGGTCCGCCGTGGGAGGCGATGGAGACCTACCTTCGCTTGTCGCCGCTCACGTACATCGGCAACATGAAGACACCCCTGCACATCGAACAGCAGGAACACGATTACCGCTGCGCGATGGAGCAGGCCGAGCAGATGTTCATGGCCCTCAAAGCGCGCGAGGTCCCCGTCGAGTTCGTCCGCTACCCGAACGAGAGCCACGGCATGTCCCGTAACGGTCAGCCCCTTCACCGCGTCGGTCGCCTCACCCGCCACCTCGCCTGGTTCGCGCGATACCTGGGATAAGAGTTAGCCACAGAGACACGGAGGACACAGAGAGGGAATGAGAAGAAAGGGGATGAAAAAGAAGAATCCCTTTCTCCTCTGTGTCCTCCGTGTCTCTGTGGCTAACTCTCTCCCGCGACACTGTGGGCGATTTGGAAGCGGGTGACGGCGGCGCGGTTGATGGTGACGCCGAGACCGGGGGTAGTTGGGACGGCGACGGAGCCTGCCGCATAGACGGGCGGATCGGTGACGATCTGCGCGCGGAGCGGGTTTGGCGTGTTGTCCCACTCGACGAGCAATGGGTCCACATCGGCGAAGGCGGATGTAGTCGGCATCCAGCCGAGGAAGTGCATCGCCGCCGCCTGCGCGATGCCGGTGCCCCAGACGTGCGCCCAGCAGCGGACATTCCAGGTACGGGCGAGATCGGCAATCGCCCGCCCTTCGGACAGGCCGCCACACAGGCAGAGGTCGGGTTGCAGGATGTCCGCCGCGCGTCGTTCGAGCAGATCGCGGAAGCCGAAGCGGGTATATGCCAACTCGCCCCCCGCGACCGGGATCGGTTGCCGCGCGCGCACCTCGCAGTAGCCCGCGATGTCCTCGGGCGAGACGGGCTCCTCGAACCAGGCGATGTCGTACGGCGCGATGCGTCGCCCGAGTTCAATCGCCTGCACCGGCTTATAGGCGTGGTTCGCATCCACGGCGAGTGCGACATCCGGACCAATCGCCGCGCGGACGGTGTGCACCGCCTCCACATCGAGCGCGATGCCGAAGCCGACTTTCATTTTGACAACACGGAACCCCTGTTCCACATACCCGACCGCCTCGGCGGGGAGCGCCGCGATCCAGTCGTCGCCCGGCTGGCGATACAGGCCCGTCGCGTACGCCTGCACATGCGTGCGCGCGAGACCACCGAGCAGGCGATGCACCGGCTGCCCGCACTCTTTCCCGACGATGTCCCACAGCGCGATGTCGAGCGCGCTGAGCGCCCCGACGACGAACCCACGCTGCCCGGCATCAATCGTTGCGTTGTAAGCGGCCTGCCACAGTGTCTCACGGTCCCACGGGTTCTCGCCGAGGAAGTGCGGCGCGAGCAGTTCCGCGATGATCGTCGTGTAGACAATGGGCGGCGCCTGGCAATAGATTTCGCCCCACCCCTCGACCCCATCATTCGTCTCAATCCGCACAAGCACCGCCCGCCGCTTCGTCACCCACGCCTGCGACCACGCAAACGGCGTTTCCAGCGGCGCTTCCAGCCCGAATGTCTCGATCTTCACGATGCGCATACGGCGAGGGTAACAAGTCAAAAGTCAAAAGTCAAAAGTGGCGAAAAAGGCCGCGCCTTCTCCGCCACTTGTTACTTTCGACTCGCTCAACGTGCCCCACCCGGCGGCGGATCGGGCCGTTCCGGTCGGGTGACACGGATCAGTTGGGCGTGGAATGCGCCTTCGCGGTCGCGGCGACCGAGGACCGTGACCAGATCGCCGCGCATTACTTCCGACGCCTTGATGTTCTTGCCCTGGAAGCGGATCGTCGTCGTCGGGTCAATCTCGACGAAGGCGAGACGCTTCGATCGGGTGTAGACAACGGTGCGATCCGGGCCGACCCGTGTGACCACACCGGCGATGCCATTTTGCGCCTGGGAAAGCGGCAACGGCGGGCCCAGGAGCGGGCCGCGCGGGCCAATAAATGGGCCGCCGCCATTCGGGGCGGGGCGGGGCGTCCCGTTGGCAACCGCAGTCGCGATGGCGTCCCGCCCGATCACCGCCGGTGCGCTTGGCGGCGAGCGGCGCGCCAGCGCCACGCCCGCCGGTACGCCGAGCAGCAGTACAAGCACGGGCGCAATAATCAGCAGGAGACGGAGCGATCGCTTCACCGGATTGCTCCCGTCGCCGCTTGCGGGGTGAACCCAGACGGCGGCTGCGATGGCGCGCGGCGGCGCAGAAGCGCGATGGTCGTCACCGACCACGCGGCCAGTGCGGCAGCGAGGAATAACAGATGAAACCACGGCATATGTTCCGCCAATGCGCTCGTGAAGAGGCCGGGCGATTGGCGCGCGAGGTCGAAATCATGCCACACGAAGGTCAGATAATCGAGCGTGCCCGTTGCGTGGAGCGCCTGACCAAACAGCACCGCGCAGAGCAACACGAGCGAGAGCGTCATGCCATAGGCGACCCAGAGCGCCATACGCACCCGCTCGCGTGCCACGACAGCGGCGGGCGAGGTGGCGACCGTCCGCGCGAGAATGTTCGGGATCAAGTCTGCCGGTGGCTTCGGTGACGCGAGCCGCCCGAAGAGGCGGTCGAGATCATCGGGCAGCATGCCATCCGTACCGTCAATTGTCGTCCGTTCGTCTACCATGGTACCCGTCCTTTGCGCCCGCGTATTCTA
>JBBSFO010000563.1:0-3767 GCA_038238655.1 Thermomicrobiales bacterium
GAGCAGATGGCGGCGGCGATGGCGTTGCCGGTAATCGAGCCGGAATGGCTGGGCGCGAATCTCGTCCTCCACGGCATCCCCGACTTCTCGCACCTACCGCCGGGGTCGCGTCTGTTCTTTCCGAAGAAAGCGGTGCTCGTCGTGACAGAGCAGAATTTCCCCTGCGTCCAGCCCGGTAGGGTGATTCAGGAACAGTACCCGGACATGGCCCGACTCGCGCAGACTTTCCCGAAGGCGGCGCTCCATTTACGCGGCCTCGTCGCCTGCGTCGAACGCCCCGGCACGATCCATGAGGGCGACACCGTACGCGTGGACGTGATGGAGCAAGTAATCTATTGCGGTGCATTGGGTGATTAGCTGCCGAGGGTATTGATCGCCCGCGAGACCAGCACCGCGACGACGACGAGCGAGATCAGGGACTGCATCATCATCAGTATCTTCGCCCTTCGCGAGAGGATCAGAACGTCGGTCGGGCTAAAGGCCGCGCTCGTGTTGAAGGCTTGGAAGAGGTAATCGAGGAAAAGCGGCGACCAGTTCTTCTCTTCCGCATCGGGCATCGCCATCTGCGGGAAGAGAAAGTCGGTACTCGTGTAGCGCTTCACATGACGGGCGTGCGGGCCACCACAGTCGAGTTCCCAATACCAAATCGCGAAGACGAGGATGTTTGCCCCCCAGATCAAGGCGCCGTCGCGCAGTAGATGCGTTGCAGGCGTCTTCCCACTCGGCAGCCGGACAATCAGGAGGATGGCGCTCGCGGCGATCGCCGCAGTTACCAGCGCCGAAAGCGTCATACCAAAGATGCGGACAAGCCGATAGTTGCCGAAGTAGCGCGCGCCATTGAGCGGGATGGCGAAGAGGACGATCAGCGCGGCAAGCAACCAGCGAGGGCCGAGGCGAATATTGTCTGGTAGCACGGCGTAGGCGCCACCGATGGCGAGGGCGGCGATTAGGGCTTCCCACCGTGGCGCGTGACGCCAATGTTGTTCGTCCACTGTCATCTCTTGCATACCATCTCCTCCATGCGACAGACATACCCGTACGTACATACGTCTATAGCGTTGCACTAGTACAGCGATAACGCAAGTGGGGATTATTTACGCAATGATCAACGGGCACCTGCTGATCACGCCAGCATCGGGTCCATGCTCATAACGGCGGCACCAATCTGAATATTTGCCGTGTCGAGCGCTTGCATCAGGTCGCCGATGATGTCGCGCGGGTGCTCGATGCCCGCCGAAAGGCGCAGCAGGCCGGGCGTGATGCCCATGCGCTCGCGCTGCTTCGGGGCAACTTCGCGGTGCGAGGTCATGGCGGGGCAGGTGATGAGCGTGTAGACATCGCCGAGGCTCGTCGCAGGGACGCAGAGGTGTAGCGCGTCCATGAAGCGCATCACGTCCGCCTGGGTCGCGTCGGCCAGTTCGAACGCCACCATGCCGCCCGCCCAGCCCGGCTTGAAGAGCCGTCGCGCCGTATCGTATTGTGGATGAGAGGACAAACCCGGGTGGACGGTACGCGCAATCCGGGGATCACGCTCAAGGGCGCGGGCAATCAGTTTGGCGTTGAGCATTTGCCGCCGTAGCCGTAGCGTGAGCGTCTTCAGGCCGCGCAATACCATGTACGCCTCGTTCGCGGCGAGATTCGGGCCGAGCGTCCGCACGAGGGGGATGAGCGTGTGCGCCTCGTCGCCCTTGCCGATCACGACGCCCGCGAGTGTGTCCGCATGACCGTTCAGGTACTTAGTCATGCTGTGGACGACGAAATCCGCGCCATTGGCGAAGCCGAAAAGCATCGGCGGCGGTGTGAATGTCCCGTCCAGTACGACCCGCGCGCCGACCGCGTGTGCCGCCTCCGCGACGGCGGGTACGTCGGTGATGCGCAGGAGCGGGTTGGACATCGCCTCGATCAACACGGCGCGTGGCTTCGTTTCCATGATCGCTGCACGCGTCGCCTCGGTGTCCGTTGTGTCCACAAAGGTGCATTCGATGCCGAGCGTGCTGAGGACATTCACCAGGAGCGTGAAGGTCGCGCCATATAAATCGCGCGCTGCCACGATCCGCTCGCCCGCACCGACGCCCGCCGCGAGCAGTGCGAGATGGACGGCCGCCATGCCGGAGGCGGTGACGACCGCCACATCGCCCCCTTCAAGATCACGAATCGCTTCTTCGAGTGCGGTGATCGTCGGATTGCCGTAGCGGGCGTAGACGTATCCTTCCTGCTGCCCCGCGAAAACGGCGTCGAGTTCGGCGATCTCGTCATACATATAGGCGGCGGAGCGATAGATCGGCGTGGAGACGGGCGTGAAGTTCGGTTTCGGCCCGCGCTCGCCCGCATGGACTGCCCGCGTCCCAATGTCCCACCCGGTCATGTCGCGCTTGTTTGTCATACTGGCCTCCGAAGGGATGAGGACTGAGCAATCTCCGTTCCTAATGCTATCGTATCATGCCGCTCGCGCAGGCTGGAAAGCCCGCGCTACTGATCGTCAATCGGCGCGGAAGGTGATAGGCAGTGACTTCGGGCCACGGAAGGCGAAGCCCTCGATCCACTCTACTTGGTCATGCATCAACTGGATGTCGGCGCACCGTTGCACGATCGCGAGGACGGCGGTTTGCGCTTCGGTACGGGCGACGGCGGCACCGATGCAGAAGTGCGGGCCATGCGCAAAGGTCAGATGCCGGTTCGGCTGTCGGGTGATGTCGAACCGCTCCGGGTCGGGGAACTGCGCGTCGTCGCGGTTGGCGGAGCCGAAAAGCAGGTAGATATTTTGCCCCGGCTCGATCGTCTGCCCGCCGATGGTGATTGGTTCTCGCGCGACGCGGCTCGTCGCCTGCACCGGGCTGTCGTAGCGCATCACCTCCTCGATGGCGGGGCGGATCAGGTCGGGATTGGCGCGCAGTTGGGCGAGCGATTCCGGGTGGCGCGCGAGGGTGAGGATCGCGTTGCCGATCAGGTGCGCGGTCGAGTTGTTGCCGCCGACGAGGAGCGCGATGCACATCACGATCATCTCGTCCGTCGTCAGGCGGTCGCCGGCTTCCTCGGCCTGAATCATCATCGTGATCAGGTCTTCGCGCGGTTCGGCGCGGCGGGCGGCGATTACCGCTTCGAGATACGCCTTCATTTCGAGCATGCTCGCCTGCCCCTGCCGCATGATCGGGATGCGCTCGTGCATCGTGCCGGAGCGGTCGTAGACGCGCACCTGATCGCGACTCCAGCGCGTGAAGTCGTCCTGATCCTCCTGGGGCACGCCGAGCATGTCGGCGATCACCCAACCGGGTAGTGGCACCGCGACATCGCGCATCACATCCATGTGTCCTTGTGCCAGCACCCGGTCGAGCAGGCGGTGACAGATCGCCTCGATTCGCTCCCGTTTCGTTTCCGTGACGCGGGCGGAGAATGCCTTCGTCATGAGCGTGCGCAGCCGCGTGTGCCGGGGTGGATCGGACAGCAACATCCGACTGCCGAGGACGTGCCGGAGCGGTGTCAGTTCCTGCTGCACATCTACCGGCAGCACCGCAAACGTCGCCTCGACGCGTGCTGACGAGATGCGTGGGTCATTGAGGATCGCGACGATGTCATCGTACCGACTGAGCAGCCAATACGGCCCGTTCCAAAAGACGGGCGATTCCCGCCGCAATGTCTCGTAGATCGGGTACGGGTTCACCTGCACCGCCGGATCGCTGAAGTTGTAGATCGCAGTAGTTGCGGACATCGCAGGCTCCCTTATTGCCAACATCCTGTCAGACGCTAATGCTCATTAGATTTCGGAGAAC
>JBBSFO010000564.1:0-3754 GCA_038238655.1 Thermomicrobiales bacterium
ACGCGCGTGCCCGCCACGGCGGCCCAGTCGGCGCGATAGCCCTGCTCCGCACGCTCGTCGGCCTCGTGGAGCGCGGCGAGAATGCGCGGCGACGCGGCATGATTCGCTTCCACGGCGGCATCGCAGATCGCACCGGCCAGCGCGTGCTCGCGGGCCATTCCCTGCACCATCGCGTACCCCTGATGTCCCTCGATCGCGACCAGCGCTTCTGTGACGAGCACCTCGCCGACATTGAAGCGGATGCCCTCGACGCTCTCGCGCGCTTGCAGCATCACCATCCCGACCGTCGGGCCGCGAATGATCCGCACCGTCGTGGCGGCAAGCACTGCATCGGCAAGCGGCGCGAGCAGTTCCGCTCCCGCCACCGCAATTGCTTCAAATCGTTGCTCACGGTCCACGCGTGCTCCTCGCTTCTCGGATAAAAGGATACCCGGCGCACGATGCCCAATCATTGCCATCGCGCGCCGGGTACAAGAGTCTACTTCAGCGTCTTGATGTCAATGCCGATCGCGGGCGGGATCTTGCGCAGTTCATCGTACGCCGCGTCGTCACCCTTGCGCAACTTGACGGTACCAACGCCGAAGCCGCCGTTGAGCACGAACGACTTGAACAAGGCGCTATCCTTCGGTTGGTCACTGATCGAAAGCAGTGCCTGCTGCAACAGATCAATATCTGCCTTCGCCATGTCGCCACGGATCGCGACCGGACTGCCGGGAATCGCGAATGAGGTGTCGAGGATTTTCACCTTATTCTTGTCAATCGTCCCCGCCGCGATACCCTGCATGAAGATGTCGCTGGCGATCGCGCCTGCTTCCACCTTCTTGTTGATGACCGCCTGGTACGAGCCGGGATGCGAACCGGCATAGTTCGGCTTGTAATCGCTCTCCTTCAAGTTCGCCTTGGTCAGCAGCGTGTACGATGGCACGAGATGGCCGGAGGTGGACGCCGGGTCCACGAACGAGAAGGTCTTGCCCTTGATGTCGGCGAGGCTGTTCAGCGGGCTATCGGCCGTCGTGATGATTAGGCTATTGTAGACCGCCAGTTTGCCGTCCTGGTCTTCGCCCTGGATGAGCGCCTGCGCGTTCGCCTCTTGGTGGCCGAGGATGTAGGAGAAGGGGCCGAAGAAGGCGAGTTCGACCTTTTTGGCGCGCATCGCCTCGATAACGGCGGAATACGACGTGCCGACCGTGCCGACGAACTCGACGCCAAGAGACTGCTTCAAGTAGGCGAGCAGGTCCTTGTTGTCATTGAAGATCTTTGCGGCGTCCTCGGCAGGGATAAAGGCGAAGTTGACCTTCTTGATGCTCAGTTTGCCGGTCAAATCCGGCGGCTTGACGCCGACAGCCGTTCCGGCAGCTGTCGCTTCCGCGAGGCCGCTTGCGCCGGTCGGCACCGGCACAACGGTCGGGGCGCTCGCCGCTGCTGCTGGGGTACCCGCCGCTGCGCTACCTGCGGCGGCGGTTGTGCTCGTCGCAGCCGGAGCCTGCGTCGCCGCAGCGGTGGGCGCGGTCGTCGCGGCGACGGTTGGGGCGGTGGTGGCCGCTGCCGCTGCGGTCGTCGGTGCTGCGGTCGTCGGCGCGGTGGTGGCCGCTACAGGTGCTGCCGTGGCCGGTGCGGTCGTCGCCGCCGGCTTTGGCGTGTCCGTCGCCGCCGAGCCGCCACAGGCCGCGAGGATCGCCGTCAATGCCGTCCCTGCCGCCCCGCCAAGAAAAATGCGCCGTGTCAGTCGTCCCTGTGCATGTCGGTCCATCTGTCATTCCCCCATTCCCGGCGAAGCGTCGCCTTGTTTTCTTGCATGCGGCAAATCCGCATGCGCCGCCGCTAGGTGAGGCGCTTGCGCACCCCGGCGCTGATCCGGTCCGCCACCGTCACGAGGACGATGATGATGATGATGTGGACGAGGAACTGGTGATAGCGGAAAAGATTGAGTTCGGTCGTGATCTGGAAACCGAGGCCACCGCCGCCGACCGCGCCGACGATGAACGAGGCGCGGATATTGTGCTCCCAGTAGAGCAGCACATACGAAACCATATTCGGCAGCGCTTGCGGGATCACCCCAAAGGAGATCGTCTGTACCTGCGTCGCCCCGACCGCGCTCATCGCCTCGACCGGGCGCGGGTTGATCGCCTCGATGGACTCCGCGAAGACTTTCGAAAGGCTGCCGACCGATCCCATCACGAGCGCGAGTGTGCCGGCAAAGGTGCCCAGTCCGACCGCCGAAACGAAAATCAGCGCCCAGACCAGTTCGGGAATCGAGCGGATGACATTGAGGATGACGCGCATCCCTTGATAGGCGATGGGATTGGAGATGTTGCGCGCCGCGAGCAGGCCGAGCGGAAACGCGCCGACGACGGCGATCACGGTGCCGGTGATCGCCAGTTGCATCGTCGCGAGCGTCGGGTCAATCGTCTGCTGACGATTGAGGAAGAAGCGCCAGTCGGGCGGGAACAGACGGCGGATGAAGCTCGCCATGTTCGGAATGTTCGTCACCAGTTCGGTCGGGCTGACCTGCGTGCCGCGCCAGGCCCAGCCAATAACGAGGATTAGCCCGACCGCGATCAGCGTCCCGCGCGGGCCGACGCGCGGTTTGCCGCTGAGGAATGGATTGCCCTGGATGTGATCGGGAACCCTAAGGGATGGCGTCGCCAACGGACAACTCCTTTGCGCGCAATGAAAGGGAAGGCGCAGCTGCCCGCCTGCCCGCGTCGCTGCCCGCCAACGAGGCCGCATCGCGGCGATAAATGCGGCGTTGGATGTCTGCGGTCAATTCACCCGGCGTGCCATCGAACTCGACCTGACCCTCGGCGATGCCGATCATCCGGTCGGCGTACTCCTGCGCCAGCGACACATCGTGGATGTTCACGAGCACCGGGATGCGCTCCTCGGTCGCTGCGCGCCGCAAAAAGCCCATTACCTCGTGCGCGAGCGTCGGGTCGAGGCTGGCGACGGGTTCGTCCGCGAGGATCACCCACGGTTCCTGAGCGAGCGCGCGGGCAATGGAAACGCGCTGCTTCTCGCCGCCGCTCAAACGGTCGGCGCGGTCGCCTGCCTTGTGCAGCAACTGGACGCGGTCCAAGCTAACCAACGCGCGCTCGCGTTCGGCGCGCGGAAAGATACCGAAGGCGGAGAGCCAGGGCGACATCTGCCCGAGCCGACCGGAAAGGACATTGCGGAACGCCGTCGAACGCTCGACGAGGTTGTACTCCTGGTAGACGAAGCCGATGCGGCGCCGGGCGATCATTTGCTCGCGTGGGGATGCCTCGGTGATCCCGACATCGTTGATCGCGATCTGGCCGCTCGTCACGGGAATGATGCCATTCATGCAGCGCAGCAGGGTGGATTTCCCGGCCCCGCTCCGCCCGATAATTGCGACCATCTGCCCCGCCGGGATGGAGAACGAAATATCCTTCAGCGCCTCGTGGCCGTTCGGGTAGACTTTGCGGACACCCCGGACTTCGATCATCTGCGCTACGCCCCTATCATGTCGCGTTGACGAACGCGCCTCTGTGTCGCCCTCTCGTCCGGGGACAGTGTGGCGGGGATGCGTGAGCGATCCGTATATATCAGGTGATGCGACCTTGAGCACTCGGTAAAGGCAATGTGAGCGCATCGCGGCAAATCAGGCTGTCGGAGGATCGTTTTTCTCGTATCCAGCATCCGGGGTTTCGCACAGCGCGTCCGCCATGATCTGCACGATCCGGCCGTTGATCTCGTCCCAGCCGCGCTTTTCGGCGATGGCGCGGGCGGTGTGCCC
>JBBSFO010000565.1:0-3748 GCA_038238655.1 Thermomicrobiales bacterium
ATTCCCCTTCATGACGATGACGCTCCGCACCACGACCGTCCCATCCGGCTCCTCGGTGGGGTGCAACCGAATGCGGCGGCTTTGCCATGTGAGGAGATCGAGATACCCCTTCAGGTGGCGATCCTCGGCCTTTGTCTCCGTGCCGCGCTCCCATGCGGGGGCGTCGTCGCCATCCATCTCGAACGGTTCAGCGTCTTTGCAGTTATAGCGGTGCAGATTCAGCATCAACGTCTCGAAGAGGTTCTTGCCCTGCACGAGCATCACAGCGCCCTTCGTGAGCGGCGCGGAGTCGGCGGATTTGAAGAGTTTCGGGTCCTGCCCTTTCTCCAGCGAGAGCAGCCCGCCGATGGCGAACGCCTGATGCGCGACGAGGTACCGCGCGGTGCGGGCGGGGGAGAACGCCGGGGAGGTTGCCCGCGTGGTGTGATCGAAGAGCGTGGTGCCGTCCGTGTTCAGTTCGTGCGTGAGATTGGTGATCGCGCGTTCGTAGGAGAAGTCGAGGCTTGCCGCCTGATAGAAGGGGTGATCGTCGCCGAACAACGCGAAGCGGTGCTGCCACTGATCGAAGTAGAGCACGAGTTGGGGCGCGTCGAAGTGTTTTTGCTCCCAGAGATCGCGCCATTCCTCCCACGATGCCGGGCCGGCTTGGTTTCCGCCCCGTTGCAAGGTGCGGTGGATCACTGCCAGCAGCAGCCGGTGCAGTGCAGCGGTCACCAGGGGTGACGAATCACGGATTTCCCGCAGTTCGTGCGCCCGGATCAATACATCAGTGAGGCTGTATTCCTCATCGGTGCCATCGCTCACGCGGACACATGGAATCCATCGCTCATCGAGCAAATTGAAGTGAAGCGTCAAGGTATCACCTCGCTTCCTTGTATCACGATTAATCCCTCATCCCTGTCGTAGTGCAATCGGTTCTTCCCCTTCCCGTACGAGCCATCGGCGTCGAGACGCACACAGTAGTGGTGCCGCAATAGGCGGGATTTTTTCCATGTCGACGGTTGCTCCCCCTCCTCTCGGATAATTGCGACCGCGCGACGGGTACTGACAGTCAATGCACGCCGCAACAATTCCCGCGCGCGTTTGAGCGAAGGAAGTTTGCCATCAAAGAGTGCGTCACCTTCGTGAGGATAAAGCAGTACGACGGATACGTTCTCGTCCGTCAATCGGGTAAGGGCTTGGAACCGCTGGTGAAAGTCGGGCGCATCCTCCTCTAATGCGAGGGCGGGGACAATGTGCCACAGTTCACCACTGTAGTCAGGGCGCTTCAGATGACGCTTTTCCGCTTCCCCCTCCTCGTCTGCATCGTCCTTCGCTTTCGCGTCGAGTGTTTTCTGCCAAGCCACCCGCAGCGCTTCTGAAATATCGCCGGGGCATACGGCAACCTCGTTGTATATCGCTTCGATCATCCCTTCGATGTCGTTGGGGATGGACAGTTCTTTGCGGTCGCGGAGGGAGAGCCATGAGCGCAGGAGGACGTGCGGGTCATAGATGCGGTCGAAGTGCTGCTCGAAGGTCGGCACGCCTTCCGGGCTGACCGAAACGGGGCCGCAGAGGTAGAGGATGCAATCGTCCCCGGTCGGGCGGCGCGGTCGGTCGTGGCGGTGGAGGCGACCGAGGCGTTGGAGCACGAGGTCTGCTGGGGCGATGTCTGTCACCATCAGGTCGAAGTCGAGGTCGAGGCTCTGCTCGATGATCTGCGTCGCGACGAGCACTGCGCGATGGGGACGGTTCACGGTCTGCGATGTCGCCCCACCTTGCGCGACCTCGACCGTCTCCCCCGGCTTGCCGAAGCGGAGCAGCGTGCGTTGCTCCCGCTTTTGCCGCTCCATGAAGCGGTAGCGCGAATGGAGGAGATCGAGCGCGGGATGTCCGTCAATCTCGTTCTCTTTCTCGTCGTGGGCAAGTTCGTCGTCGGGGAAATAGCGTTGGAGGGCGTGATAGATGGCCTGCGCCCGCGCAACGGTATTGCAGATCACCGCCGCGCAGCCACCGTTTGCCAGTCTCTCCCGGAGCAGTTCACCGAGCGGGAAGTCTGCGCCGTTTTCCTCCGGGACCGTGCCGTCCACCCACACGACGCGCACCCGCTTCGTCGAGCGCGGCGAGACACCGGAAATCGGCGCCGCACCGGCCACGCCGTTCTCCACCCATGAGAGGCGCGGGTACGGGGCGGTGGGAAGTGGGATGGATGTGTCGAGCGCGTGGCCCGTCCCCTCGGCGTACGCGCGCAAGAGGTCTGCGCGGCGAGCATTGGGGAGGGTGGCGGAGAGGAGGACGACGGGGCAGCCGAGCGCACCGAGCCACATTAGCAGGCGACCGAGCAATGTCGTCATATACGTATCATACGCATGAACCTCATCAATGATGACGCACTTGTGCGCGAGGCCGAAGAGCCGCACGAAGACATGGCGCGTCTGCAGAACCGCGAGCAGCCCCTGATCCACCGTGCCGACGCCGAAGGGAGCGAGCAGCCCGCGCTTGCGGTACGTGAACCACTCCGCCGCGACGACGCTCGCGTTCGCATTTGGTGCATCGCCCTCGACATTGGCAGGACTGAGATCATTTGTTGTAGTCGTGCCGGTTTCCGCCGCTGCACGGAGCAGGGCGAAGGCAGCGGAGAGGTCGGCGTGTCCGTGGAGCAGTTGCACATTCACCGCGTCGGCGGAGGCTGGGAAGCGCTTCTTGAGGTATGTCACCACGCGCGCGAACATCTGGTTGCTCGTCGCCTGCGTCGGAAGGGCGACGTAGCATCCCGGCGCGCCGAGTACACGCGCCGCATGTTCCATCAGATAGAGCGCTGCCTCGGTCTTCCCCTCGCCCATCGGCGACTCGATGATCGTCAGCCCCGGCGCGTGTATGTCCGCCGCACGGTCAATCGTTGCCTGCTGCGTCGGGTTCGGTGCGAATTTGAAATCAACGATCTCCCCGAAGTCGCGTGTGCCTTCACCTGTCTCTGCAGGCAACCGCCAGCGCAGATCGGTAATCGCCGCTGCCGCGCACTGTTGCGCGTGATCGCGATAGGCTTCCGGCGAGAGGAGAGGTAGCCCATTTGCCCCGTACTCGGCATAGGGGAAGCGGGACTCGTCCGAGCCTATCCAGTCTGCCACCGAGACGAGTCCCGCGACGGTCATCGCCGCCGCATTGGTCACGCCATGCGGTACCTGTCCCGGCATCCCATTAAGCAGGCCGACAAGCTGCGCAAGCAGTTCACGCTGATGAGCGGGCCATGGTTCGATTCCCCGTCCGTAACGGACACCGTCTGCCTCTTGCGCATTACTGCTTGGAAAGATGCCATGATGACCACCGATAGCAATGGCCATCGTGCGCGCAGTCGTTTCATCCCAATGACAATCTTGGATGAGGACTTCGCTGAGTATGACTGTGCTGATCGTACCGTGAGGAGCACGATACTCCGTCGTTTTCGAGAAGCCTGCCGCAGTAAGCCGACGATGAAGAATGCCATCCGTTGTGCAGTACTGGAATGCGGGGGACGCCTTGCCGATGTCGTGTGCCCCGGCGAGGAAGATGATCCACCATCGCGCCGTCGCGACATCGGTGCCGCGGCCGCGGCCCGCCGCGATCTCCCGCGTCGCCGCCGGTGCCAGCACGCGATCCCAGATCGCTTCAGTTACCGCTGCAACATCGAGCAAGTGAAAGAGCAACGGATGGAATAAAGTATCTTGCTCTCCTCTACGAGACTTCGCCCAGAGTACGAGCGGCGAGAGTATGGATTGAGACATTTGGAAGC
>JBBSFO010000566.1:0-3735 GCA_038238655.1 Thermomicrobiales bacterium
CGTCAGCACGCGCGTGCCAAGCCCAATCCCCGGCGCCTGCGGCGCCAATTGCCGCAGCACGCGCACATGTCCGGCGCGACCCGTCACCCGGTAACGCGATCTCTCCTGCGTTCTCCCCGTGACGGCGAGATCGAGCCGGGACTGCCCGACACGGATCCCTTCCAGACGCAGATCCGATAGCCACGGCGGCAGGTGCGGATCGACGAGCAGCACACCGAGCGGTGCGATCGGCAGGAGGCCGAGAAGCGCCTGGACGAAGAGGATGATGGCGCTGTCCGACCACCCCTGCGGCTCGTTCGCGCCGGGATAGATGCCCGGATGCGGATGCTCCGCGTCCCGCGAGAACCCGCCGATCACTTCCGGCAGCCGGTTTCCCACGAAGAGATCGGTGGCGGCAAAGATGCCCTCGGCCAGCCGGTGGAGTTCGTCCCAGCAGCCGTAGCGCGCGAAGCCCAGCGCGATCGTGCCGTTCTCGACCGGCCAGACGCTGCCGAGGTGGTAACTGAGGGGGTTGTAGGATGGGTGATCGCTGGAGAACGTGCGGATCCCCCAGCCGCTGAACATGTCGGGTTGCATGAGACGCCGCGCCACCCGCACGCCCTTCTCCGGCGGCACGATGCCGCACGCGAGGAGATGCCCCGCATTCGAACTGATGGAGCGGACCGGGCGCTTATCCGGCCCCAGGGCGAGCGCATAACATCCCTCGTCCTCCATCCAGAACGCCGCGTCGAACCGTCGCTTGAGGGCGCGCGCCTTCCGGAACAGCATCCACGCCTCACCCACCGCACCGAGGGCGAGGAAGGCATAGGCCGCCTGCTGGAGACCGACGTACCAATAGCCCTGCAACTCGCAGGTGGCAATCGGGTTCGGGACGACCGCGCCCCGTTCGTCGGTGATCGCATCCCAGCTATCCTTCCATCCCTGATTCTTGACGCCCTGCTCGGACCGGGTCACATACTCGAGGAAACCGTCCCCGTCCGCGTCCCCCGCCCGCTCCAGCCACTGGATTGCTTGTCGTGCGGCGGGGAGCAGTGCCCGGACGGTCGCGCGGTCGTTGGTCCACGTCAGATACTGCCCGAGCATGATGAGAAAGTCCGGCGGCGTCGCATAATCGCCGTAGTAGCGCGCGAACGCATCGATACCGAGGAGGGAGAGTGGGCCCCAGCGGGCCTGGTGGATCATCTTGCCCGGCTCCTCGTCCCGCCAGGTGTCCGTGGTCGTGCCTTGCCGCGCGGCGTTCGCCCGGAGCGCGTCGCGGAGCATCGTCGGCATGGCGAGGAGCGCCTGCCAACCGATGGTCAAGGTGTCGCGACCGAAGAACTGTTGGTAGACGGGCAGGCCGGCGATCGGGGCGGCCGGACCTTCCGGTAGCCCGAGTGGCAGCGAGGCGAGGTCAGCCACGGCGGTCTGCCAGGCGCGGGCAACCGTGGTATTCGTCGAGATTAGACGCGGCGCCTCGTCCCGAAGCTGCTGGCGCACCCGACCCAGCGCGGTTTGTGTGTCATCGAAGGTGGCGGGCGGCGCGGGGTGCCGCTGCCCATCAAAGATCGGCTCGACGGCGAGGTGGATTGTAGCGGGCGCATGGGGTGGCAAGACGAGGGAGAAGACGAGGACGCCATCCGCGAACCGCACCGGTACGGGAGAGTGCTCGACACGGACCGCGACCGCGCGATCGAGATCGGCATGACCGTAGCGAAAACAGAGTTCCCGGCACGCTTCGTCCCACGTCGTCGTCACCGGCGCGGTCTGCTGCCGCTCACCCCGCTCCGCCTCATCCCAGTCCGCGAAATCCGCGGCGAGATGGATGGCGAGATCGAGATGGCGTTCACGGCTGGGGTGATAGTTCTCGACGCGGAACACGGTGCGCATGCCCGGACCGACGAAGCGGCTGATCTGCATCACCACATCACCATCGGCCGCATGCGTATCCTGCGGCAGGAGGGCATAGGAGAACAACCCATGTCCATAGATAGGACTGGCGGCAATCGTCCGCAACGCCGCGCCATTCGCGGTCGGTTCATCGCGGCACAGGAGCCGCGTGTTCTCGAAATAGAATCCCTCCGTCCCCTGCCCGGCTACACAACCATCGAGATTGGTGACCAGCAATGACTGCCCGCTATAGGCGAAGTGCTGGTTACCGCGTGCGCGGAGCGTGATGCGATCCATCTCCCTCTCCCCCGCTCAATCATCGTCCATTACACACTGGCCGTTCGCTAATCGCCATGCGGTGCACCAGTCATCCCTTCACTTGCCGGGCGGCCGGAGAGGGAACTCGGGGCATTGAGATGCGCGCCGTCATCCACCCCAACCCGCAACCGATCCACCAACTCGCCGCCGAGCCACGCAGTCATCAGGGCGAGGCCGATAGCGACGAAGGAGAGCACCATCGAGACCACGCTTGGCTCCTGGGGATTCCCCATGCGGAGCGCCCAGTTCACGGCGAAGAGCACGACGACGATCAGGTTGCCCAGGCCGTGCCGCGCGCCGATCGACTTCGCCCGCGTGCCGCCGGGAATCGCCAGCCAATCAATCAGCCCGAAGAGTGCGGCGAGCAGCCCGCCGATGATGCCGATGCCCATGTCATAAAAGGCGGCCTGCGCCCACTTTCCGCTGTCCGTAATCAAGTACACGATATCGAGGATGAGGGAGGTGGCGAGCAGGCCCAACGGAAAGACGATCAGCATTTGATGGATCGGATGGCCGAAGAGTTTGGCTTTGCTTTCCATGATCGATTCTCCTTGCCGACCGGATCGCCCGCGTCGGCCTTCTGACGACAGTCCATGGGACGACCGTATGCACGCGCACCAGCGGCGTTGGCTGCTCCGGCCACGACTACGGCTTTTCCGGCAGTCGGCCGCGCAGATCCTCGGGCCGGAAGGGGCCCGGCTCCGCGATCAGTCTTCGGGCGGCGTCCACCTGCCCCCAGATGTTCCAGAGCAATACCCCGCGCACCCGACCGTCGCGCAGGTAATAGAGCACCCCCTCGCGATGCGGCTCCCGCCAATCGGCCATCACCTCCAGTCTAGAATCTACCTGCCCGACCGCCTCGTAGCGCAGGTCGAAGAGATCGGAGTAGAAGAAGGGCAAGTAGTCGTAGGATTCGCCGCTGCCCGCCATCGCCCGCCCCGCCATGCGCCCCATCGTATTGGCGTTGTCTTCGTGCTCCACCCGCAGGCGCACGCCGAGGGTGGGGTTGGCGAAGTTGGCCACATCCCCGGCGGCATAAATATCCGGATCGCTCGTGCGCAGGGAGGCATCCACCTCGACGCCGTTCACTGCCATCCCATTGTCCTCGATCAGCCCCGCCTGCCGCGCCAGTGCGATGTTCGGTCTGACGCCGATCCCAGCGATCACCCCGGCCACGACGATCTCCCGCACATCGCCCGTCCGCACGTTGCGGAGCGTGAGAGTATGCCGCCGACCGCTCGGCTCCATGCCGACGACGCGCTCATACGCCGCAACCCCCACGCCGTGCTCGTTGTAGAAGTCGTTCAGGAACCGGGCATGCTCGGACGGGAAGATGCGGTCGCCGATGCCCTTCCGAGGGAAAATCAGCACCACCTCTTTGCCGTTCATCGCCAGCGCCGCAGCAATCTCCGAGCCGATGAAGCCGCCGCCGATCACCGCGAATCGCTGCCCCCATGCGGTGAGATCACGCAAACGCTGGTAATCGGCCAGCGTGCGGTAGTAGATGATCTCGTTGCCCCCGAACCGGAGATGTCGGGGCGTGCCGCC
>JBBSFO010000567.1:0-3723 GCA_038238655.1 Thermomicrobiales bacterium
GTCAATCAGGGATGGCGGGACGCGCCGGTCTTCCTCGGCATCTTCACGGGGCTGATCGCGCTCGGCGTCCTCGTGACGCTCATCCCCGGCCTGCCGCTCGTGCAGGTCCTCATTTTCACGCAATTGATCAATGCGCTCGCCCTACCGTTCGTGCTCATTTCCGTGCTGAAACTAGTCAACAACCGGGGCCTGATGGGGGAATACCGCAACGGCGTGATCTACAATATCGTCGCCTGGACGACGACAGTCATCGTTAGCATCCTTTCGCTCGCGATCCTCGTCAACACACTCCTCGGCCTCGTTGGTCTCGGCTTCGCGTAGCGTCGTTTGCGAAAAGAGCGGAGGATGCTATGCACGATGAACGGGCTGTCGAGCAAGAAGCGGGGCGGCTGATCGCCGGATTCGACGGCGCGGCGGCGTTTCTTGCCCGCAATCTCACGACAGACGCGACGATCGGCTATCGGTCTGACGCGGTAATGCCGACCGCTTCGACGATCAAACTGCTCGTTCTCGCGGAACTTTATCGGCAAGCGGAGGAGGGGGCCGTTCGCCTCGATGATCCACTCGCGATTGGTCCCGACGACCGGCGCGGCGGCTCCGGCATCCTCAAGGACCTTTCGCCCGCGCTGATTGCCACCGTTCGCGATCACGCGATCCTGATGACGGCCCTTTCAGATAATACCTCGACCGCCGTGCTCGTCCGGCTCCTCGGCCTCGACCGCATCCTGCATTCGG
Source organism: Thermomicrobiales bacterium (assembly GCA_038238655.1). Taxonomy (GTDB): domain Bacteria; phylum Chloroflexota; class Chloroflexia; order Thermomicrobiales; family JALYUS01; genus JALYUS01. The sequence goes on from JBBSFO010000567.1 coordinate 736, forward strand.
CGCGCGAGTGGGGGATGGTGGAAACGACCGCCACCTTCGCCTCCGGTGACATTCGTGCCTACGCGACGAGCACGCCACGCGATATCGTGCATCTGCTGACGTTGATCGCGACGGACGCAATCATCTCGCCCGCCGCCTGCGCCGCGCTGCGCGATGTTCTCGTGACGCAGCAGTATCACGATCAGATCGCCCGCTATCTGCCATTCAATCCCTATGCACGCACCGGATACGATCATCCGGGGCCGGTGATCGTCCGCAGCAAGAGCGGCTTTTCCGGCCCGAGCGGCGTGCGCGTGGATGCGGGAATCGTGGAGTTGCCTGACAGTGTGCGCTATGTTCTTTGCGTGATGACCGAAGGCAGCGCCGATCAACTCTACCGATCGGAGCACGATGGCGCGACGCTGAATGGTCGTATCTCCCGCCTCATCTTCGATGCATGGTGGCCGCCGGGTGCACCGATGCCATCTGAGTAGCGGCGCGAATCTTGCGCGACAGGTAGTCGAGAGTCACGAGAACTCTCTATGGCGACACTATGATAAGAAACGTTTGGAAAGAAGATACTATGGCTGAAGGAAAGGGATTCACGACCGACGAGGCGAAACGGATCGGCGATCAACTGGGCATTGACTGGAAACAGGTTAAACTCGAAGAGTTCCGTATGGGGATGGCGGTCGAGTTGGAGCATGGAACGCATGACCCGAAAACGGATGTGACACATGACGATCCGCTCCTGACGGGCAAGATCGCGTGGGCGCATATCAACGAATTCGCGGACTATTACACGCGACTTGAGAAGATGGAAGATGAGGCGAAGCAGTACTGGGCGACACACAAAAAAGATACGGACTGATCTGCTTCGCGATTTGTACTGAGTCCGCCAAGACGTGCATTATGTCCCGGCAAGCGCGTTCACGACAGGTGCTATCACTCCCATATCGTCGGCAGATATGACGTAATACGAAAAACCGTACTGTTCGCGCCGCACCTGCATCTGCTCGACGATCTGATCCACAGAACCAATCAACTCCGAGGGCATCGCGAGCACGTCGTCAACGGAGACGCCATTCCAGCCGCGTGCCTGGATGGATCGCTCCGTCGCTTGCCGGTAGTCGTCGGCGATCACCACATTGGGGACAAGGCTCAGCTCTAGAGCGGCGAAACGGTCGCCCGCCGCCTCGCGAATCCAGCCGAGTTGCCGCTCGACCGCTGCCGCCAGGCGCGGTGCCGGGTCGCGCGAAAGGACGCCGTTCGCCGTGGACGTAGTGAGGATGCCGATGATATCCGCTTCCCGCGCCGCGATCGAGAGCATCCGCTTGCCGCCCGCGCCGACAAGGATTGGCGGGTGTGGTCGCTGCACCGGCTTCGGGAAGCTATCGAAGTCGGTGAGTGAATAGTGCTCGCCGGAGAAGGTGAGCGGCGTGTCGGCGAACAGCCCTTTGAGGACGGTTAGCGACTCCGCGAAGCGATCCACGCGTGCGCCGGGCGGATCGAATGCGATGCCGGCCTGATCGTATTCGGCTTTGAGGAATCCCGTACCAATTCCCAACTCGAACCGCCCGTTGGAAAGGAGATCGAGCGTCGCCGCCTCCTTCGCGAGCATGATGGGCGGGCGGTAATCGTTCGCGAAGACGAGCGTGCCGATCCGCAACCGCTCCGTCACTGCCGCGACCGTCGCGAGCGTGGCGAAGGGCGCGAGTTGATGCCCGAACGGCGGCGCGATGAAATGATCGCGAATCAGGAAGGTCGCATAGCCCATCTCCTCCGCCGCGCGGGCCGTGCCGATCAACGCCTCCCGTGTGCCGATGTGCTCGCCTAATACCCCGAAACGGAACGGTCGTTGATGTATCAAGTGATTCTCCTGGTGGTAGCACAGGCTTTCCGGCCTGCGAGAGAGCAGACGAAGATGTCTGCGCCCACCATAAAGGAGCGCAGGGGGACGATCTATCCGATTCTTGCTGGCGAAGTTTCCCTGCGGCATTGTCAGATCTCGTTGCATGACTGTGCGCCTCTGCGAGTCACTGCCTGCTGTCGGTCCCGCTCTTCGAGGATGACGTTTGGTACTGGCGTCCCGTTACCTTTCCCGGTATCGTACGCGTTATGATCGCCGTTGTTGCTTTGTGGTGGGGAGTGTACGGTGAGAGATCGCTGGGAGACGATCACGACGATCCGGGACGGGCTGTACGACCGTATCCCGCTCAATGCGCCGGAATCCGCGCTGATGGCGACGGAGGCGTTTCTGCGGCTGGATCGCATTCAGCAATTGGGATTCGTTTCGCGCGTCTGGCCGGGGGCGAAGCACACGCGCTTCGAGCATTCACTCGGGGTGATGCACCTGATGCGGCAGGGCATCGCGCGGCTGCGACGACCCGGTGGTCCCGTCGCGCTCAGCGATGAGGACGCGCACACGGCGACCGCGACGGCGCTCCTGCACGATATTGGCCATTACCCCTTCTCCCACGCGATCGAGGAACTTGGCCCGCCGATCCTCAAGCACGAGCAGGTCGGTCGGCGCATCATCCTCGGCACGGAAGTTTCGGACGTGCTGGAACGCATCTGGGGCGTTGATCCGCTGCGCGTCGCCGATTTCATTGACCCGCCGGGGCCGCCCAAAACGCCGCAGGACGCCTTGATTCGTGGCCTGCTTTCCGGCGCATTAGACATGGACAAACTCGATTACCTGCCACGCGACGCCCGCGCCTGCAATGTGCCGTATGGTCGCGTGGATACGCCCCGCCTGCTCGACGCGCTCTGCATGCGCGAGGTGAATGGCACGCCGCGCATCGTCGTAGACGACAAGGGGATCAGCCCCCTGCACTCGCTGATCAATGCGCGGCAGGAGATGTTCGACAATGTCTACTGGCACCACACCAATCGCGCCTGCATGGCGATGCTCCTGCGCGCCGTGCAGGAGGCGATGGAGACGGGCGTGATCGCGCCGGAGGAGTTGACGACGCACGACGACGCCTCATTGCTCGCCTTTCTCAGCCA
>JBBSFO010000568.1:0-3723 GCA_038238655.1 Thermomicrobiales bacterium
CTACCGAAGACTCTATAAGGGTATCGGATGCGACCTTGGCAGGTATAAAACGATCGAAGTAACGGAGCCGATTGGTAATGTAACGATCCAGGCATATCTGTCGGATGAGCCAGCTCTCGACTGGTACGAACGACATGGTGAGGATCATTTCGTCATAGGGCAAAAGGTCGGACTCCAGGGGAAGATTTCTCGTGAGGACGCTGGATCCGCTTCTCCTGATACGGTTTATAGCGACATCTTTGCATTCAAGGAAGTTGACGTGTCGGCGGAGCTTTCTCACGGACTTCACGCCAATGATGTGAATGCAAGGAATGAAACGCTTCGATTGGCAACTGAAGACACCGATCTTGTTCTAGCGAGCGATATCGCGTGCGGGACTATCGGGCTTCGTCTGCACGGCCAGTTCGTCACTGATCTGCTTTTCGACGCCTTTTATGCGGGGCAGGATGGGGATCATCTATCCAGTTCTTATCAGTTCATTGCGCCTCAGGGACTCAACCCAGTCCTAATGATAGACGGAGCGTCGAACTCCCTCAACGTCGACCTCGAGACAGCAGGCAATCCGGAGCGAGTTTCGATGCGGAGGAAGGCCCTCGCATTTAATTGGTTGCTACGGGGATGGGCTGAGAAAGATCGCATCTCGAAGTTTGTCGCATTCTTCACTTCGATCGAGATCATCCTGGGAGGCTATCAAGGAGAACAATATCATGCAGACGAAGACATCCTAACGGAGATCCGGTCATTCATCGCTAGCAATGGAGGTAATCGTGCAGAATCGATGCTTGCCTTGATGAGCCGATTAAGATTGTCTCCACCCAGCCTCGCATCGCGATTCGGGGAAATGGCAAAAGCCGCGAAAATCGACGGATGGGAGAACGATATAGGGTCGTTTGGGAAGTTCAATCGGCTTCGGAACAACCTCGTGCATCGTGGCGATCAATCAGTGACGCTCAGTCTGTCAGTCGGTGAGAGTGAGATCGCAAATATTGAGCAGATCGCAATACGATACGTAAACTGGTCCATCTTCCAAGATGCTTCGGTGCAGCATGCAGTGGTTTACGCAAGTCGTTGGCCGCAACGCGAGTCCGGGATACAGATCACGGTGCAACTCATGCTACCAACGTATGTTACCGCGCCGCAGTCCGGAAGTTGATGCGAGCTGATACCCGTACAATTTCAACCGTTTCCGAGTACATTGGTAGTGATAAGAGTGTATATCGCTATCAGGAATGCTGGTTTTTGCTTTGACAACAAGAAATCACGGTTCCATATAAGCGCTGATGGAGGCCATTATCGGCACCGTTTTTTGCATCCCCCTTCTGACACGGCACCTGCATTCCTTTACAATGCGTATACGCTGGCAGCGCGCGACCGGCGAGGATGAGAAGAGCGAGGGGGTGAGGATGCCGACCAAACGGATTGATGACAGCCCTGTCTATCGGCTCAAGGTCGCCCTGAAGGAGAGTTCACCGCCGATCTGGCGGCGTATCGAGGTGCGCGGCAGCATTCCCCTGTCCCGCCTCCACACCGTCCTGCAAACGGTCATGGGCTGGACCGACTCCCACCTGCACGAGTTCGTCGTCGGTGAGGTCCGCTATGGCATGATCGATCTCGAATGGGACCCGCTCGACCGGCCCAAGGACGAGCGCCGCGCCCGGTTGGGGGCGATCGTCACCGACGTCACGGATCGCTTCCGCTACGAGTACGACCTCGGGGACGGCTGGGAGCATGAGGTAGTGGTCGAGAAGATATTCCCCGCTGAGGCGGGTGTCCGCTATCCCCGCTGCATCGGCGGCAAGCGGGCGTGCCCGCCGGAGGATGTGGGCGGGATTTGGGGGTACGGGGACTTCCTCGAGGCGTTGCGCGATCCCGGCCATGAGGAGCATGAGACGATGGTGGAATGGAGCGGCGGATCGTTCGACCCCGAGGCATTCGATCGGGAAGCGATCAATCGGGAGTTGACGCCGCAGTGAGATGCCGCACCGGACCATGAGATTGAAACCGCCTTGCGGAGGCACATGATCGGATCGATCCGGGAGTCGTACATCTCCCACTGTGCGGCGTTCCGATTGATCGTTGGGTTTCGTTAGTGCCACACTGTTCTAATCCCGGCAAACGAGGGTTTTTGAAACTGTCGCATCAGTCCGGTTTTCCCGCATCCTCATCGCGTTTGTTCGTTTTCGTCGTTGAGTTTTGAGACAGAGCCTGAAACGGCAGGAGGAGGAGCGGAAGCGCCACTGAGGGCGGGCTGGCACACCGCGCTATACTATGGATGGGTCATGCGAGCGGGCAATCTTGCCATATGAGGAGGGAGCACGCGATGTATGCGACGATGGCACGACGGAGGCGCAATGAAGCACGGGCAAAGGAGATCAGAGAGCTGTCGGTGCGGGAACACTCATCGAAGCTCCGACGGGCCCCCGGCTTCGTGGCCAGCTACCTGATCGCCGATGGGGCGGATAACGTGTGGTTCGGGATCTGGGAGAGCAAGGCGTACGCGGACGCGTTCAAGGCTGAGGAGGAGGCGTGGGGACGCATGCTGGATGAACACGATGTACCGTTGGTGAGCGCGGGGAGTGGCGAGGTCCTCGCCCACACCATCCCCGAGAAGTAAACGAAGCGCCCGCCGATCGCCCGCGCCGTCGCCTTCGCGTGGCGGCTTTCCCTTTTGGGACCGATTGGCGACGCACTGTCAGATTGGGGTCTACCCCAGCATGATCAGCGGCACACATTCGGGAGTATCACGCAATCTACTGCTGCGGCACTGCTCTACTCCCGGCAAGCGAACGTTTATGAGACTCAATGTTCTGTGTCATCTATTTTCGCCATGTTTCGGATGCACTCCGCGATGAGTTTCGAGACGCGCTCGTTTCAAAAGAAGTCGCAAACCGTTGTTCACGGCATGATGAACACCGGCAGTTGCCGCGATTACCCGGAACCCTCCGGTACCGTGCCGACCGTCAGGATGTTGGCGTCGCAGGAGTAGAACTCCGGGTCGTCCAGGTAGGCGTCGAGCGCCGCCGGGTCGCGGAAGCGCGCCCAGAGTGCCTGGTCCGTCGTCGGTAGGTCGCGGGTGGGGGCAAGGCCGGCAACGAAGCTGAGGAAGTCGCGCAAGTGCTGGCGCGCGGGCGGGTCGAGCGGTGCGGCGCGCTCGATGAGTGTGGCGCGCCGCCAGACCCCCGCCAGCCCTGCCCGGCGTAGCAAGCCCGGCAGCGTGGGCGCGCGCACGACACCCCGGGCAGCCCCCGCCCCGGCGGCGGCGTTCGCCAGCAGAAGGCGCAGGTTGAAGCCGGGCGGGGTGGGCAGTACGCGGTTCAGCGCGCCGTCAACCTCCTTGACCGCCACCAGCCCGCCGGGGCGCACCACCCGCCGCAGTTCGGCCAGCGCGGTCGCCAGTTCGTCATCGCTGAGGTATTGGGAGGTGTTGGCGAACCAGGCCGCGTCGAAGGCGGCGTCGGGGTAGGGTAGGGCGAGCACCGTCCCCGCACGCGCCTCGACCGGGCAGGGCAGCGCCCATTCCGCCACCCGCCGCTCCACCAGCGCCACGTTGTCGGGCGCGAGGTCGAGCGCCGCCAGGCTCCCGCCGGGGCCGACGAGTTCGGCCAGCCAGGGCAGGAAGGAGCCGGAGCCGCAGGCGGCGTCGAGGACGTGCCAGCCGGGTTGGATGCCGACCGCGCGCAGTTGCGCCTCGTACTCGGGGCGGGCCGCCTCGAAGTGCGTGTC
>JBBSFO010000569.1:0-3718 GCA_038238655.1 Thermomicrobiales bacterium
CCGAGTTGGGAGACGGCGCTTCGCCCGCTCCGGTTACCGGAAGGATGGGGGACGTGTGCCCTCGTCGCCCTGATGGTGCTGCTCGTGCAGGCGGCGATCCTGCGCGCGGAATGGGCGCCGGAATTGCGCATCCTGCCGTCCGTGACGTGGGTTGGGCTGTTTGCCGGGTTTATTCTCGCCCGTATCAAGCCGCTGAAGAACTATTGGGCGCACCTGATCGGATGCGGCATCGGCATCGCGATCATCTGGCTCCGCACGCTCTCGGTGATTGACGACCGCTTCGGCGGTGGGCGTGGCAAGTCTATCGAACTCGCGCATCGTCTCGGGAACTACGTCCGCGCCGCGTGGAATGGGACGGCGGAGGACGACCTGTTTCTGTTCATTCTCGTGTGCGCCGCGCTGATGTATTTCTTCGCCTATTTCTCGATGTGGTGGATTTTCCGTTCCCACTGGCTTTCGCCGACGATTGGCGTGGCCGGCCTGATCCTGCTCATCAACCTCGGCTACGACCGCGTGGATAGCGGCGTCTTCTTGTTCTTGTTTCTCCTCGTTGTCATTCCACTGGCGATTCGCTTCTACGCCTTCCAACAGCAGGCGGAATGGCGCACGGCGCACATCAAGTTTCCCGATTCCCTCGGCTGGCGATTTATGTCCGTCGCGACGGGATTGTCGCTGCTGTTGCTGTTCGTCGCGTATCTCGTGCCATTCTCGGTACACGGTGGGCCGATCCACACGGCATGGGAGCAGGCGGCAGCGCCGTGGGACAACCTCGAAGGGCGGTGGGAGCGCTTCTTCCCGAGCATCGAGGGACGCGGGCGGACGCGGAATACCTTCCCCGGCTTCGCCGCGTTCGGTGATACCTTCCAACTCGGCGGTGGCTTGAATCTCCCGGACGATCCGGCGATTGCCCTGAAATGCGACACCATCCCCGCGCAGTACGTCAAGATGAACACGTATGATTTCTACACCGGCCACGGCTTCAAGAAGAAAGTGCCGGACGATTTCAAGGCGCAGCAGCCGGATGGCAGCACCTACGACCCGCGCGTCTCGCTCGATGCCGGTAAGGCCGTGCCATTGCCCGCCGCTGGCGATCAGACCGCGAAGAGCGCCAGTTGCGCGACGCAACTCTTCCGCCCGCGCGGCAATATTCTGCCCGTCACAGGCGCGCAACTCGAACAAATTAATACGCAAACGCTGGTCAGCCTCGGCTGGCAGAGCTTCAATCTCGCCGGGACGACGATCCCGCCCGATGTCGCGAACCCTGTGCCTACGCCGCTCGCGGACCTCGTCAAGAAGGTTTCCAGCCTGCAAGGGCTGACACTTCCGACTGACGCACCGCCGACACTCCGGCCAGGCGCGCAGGGTCAGGTGACACTGCAACGCGATGGCACGCTCGTCATCTACGTGCCCGCAACGACACCGACGACGTTCACCCCGGAGCAGCTGGCGCAACTCGTCGCGCGCACGCAGCAGCAGAGCGCCGCGCAGGGTACACAACCGCCGCGTATCCTTCGGGTGACGATTGTATCGGCTCCCGTCCTCCAGCCAACACCTTCGCCCGCGCCGACAACGGCAAGCGGCACCGCCACTGGCGCGACGAGTGGCCCGCCGACGGCGACACCGGGCGTGACGACGACCGCCCAGTCGGCCCTCGCGCCGTTGGACCGGCGCTTCGATGCGATCACCGAGGAGCAGAATCGCCTCGCCGCGACATTGATCCAAACGCAGGTCGTCATCGAAAATGGCAAGGTAACGGCGATCTTGTATCGTGGGCAGGCGCCGAACTTTTCCGATATTGACGAGGTAATCTCTACCGCGCCTGTCCCGGTTGGCAAGGACGTGACCGAATCTGTCCGCGTCAGTGAGGCGACCGAAGATCTGCTGCGCACCGCGCCAGCGCAACTGCCGAAATGGACGGAGCGGTATACGCAGCTGCCCGATGGCATCACGCAGCGCACCGCCGATCTCGCGCAAAGCCTCGCGAAGGGTACGACGAATCAATACGACTACGTAGCGGCGGTCGAGAAATATCTGCGCGAGAACTACCTCTATCAGGAAAAGATCAACCTGCCCCCCTTCGACCGCGACGTGACCGACTACTTCCTGTTCCAGTCGAAACAGGGTTACGGCGAATACTTCTCGACAGCAATGCTCACGCTCCTGCGTCTCAACGGCGTCCCGGCGCGTGAGGTCGTCGGCTATCTCCCGGGTGGGCGGGCGGAAGATGGGCGATTCGTCTCACTGGAAAATCAGGCGCATGCGTGGGTGGAAGTCTACTTCCCGCAGTATGGCTGGATGACGTTCGACCCGACGCCGCGACCGGGCGTCCCGCCGATTACGCGCGGCCCGCAGGTACTGCCGCAGGTAAATGCGACTGATCCCGATGCGCAGGTGAGCGGCGACCTCGCAGGCGGGCAGGATCGCCTCGATGCGCGCGGCGAGGACCGTTTGCGCCAACTCGATGATGAATTGAACGGCGGCTTCGGCGATGGCGGTGCCTATATCCCGGCGAAACAGCAGCGCGAAATCAGCCCGCTCTTTTTCACCATTCCGCTCTTGTTCGGGCTGTTCGCGCTCGTGGTCGCCTTTCTCTGGCTCCGCACCTTCCGCGGCATGGGCGGGGCGACGCAGTGGTATGCCCGGATGACACGCGCGACGGGTCTCGCCGGTCTCGGCCGCTGGAACCAGACGACGACGCCCTTCGAAACCGCGACAGCGGTGGCACAACGACTCCCCGGCAGCAAAGATTCCGCGATGCTGATCGCGCAGCGCTACGCCGAGGAGCATTATGCCGGTCGCACCCCAAGCGAAGCCGACACGGCGGAGACGCGTACGGCTTGGATGAAATTGCGCAAACTCGTCGTCCAGAGTGCGCTGCCCGGCAACCGGCGCAAGGTCCGCAAAGAAACGGAAGCGGCGCCACCGATTCAGCCGCGCGGTCGTCGCCAACGATAAGAAGGGAATGGCGCGCGAATGCGCTGGCTGAAGTGGGGTATAGGCGGGCTTTTGTGCCTTGGCCTGATCGCGGGTGGTGTCGTCATGGCATTCTCATGGCGCGTCGCGCATGAGGTCGCGTCGGTCGAGCGGACGATTGTCGTGCCGCTCCCCACTGCGGTCGCGGTCGCGACTGCGGCGCCGACCGTATCGCCAACAACGGTCGCGGCGGTGGATAGCCCGATGCCGACCGCTCCCCCGGTGCCAACAGCGATGCCCGCCCCGACCGCCACTGCCGTCGCGGCGCCGAACGCCGGGCAAGTGTTGCGTGATGGCGTGAAAGCGGCAATCGTCGAACCGGACGGCCATGAAGCGGTGTGGAAGGGGCAGCAGTATGTCCATATCCTGCTCCTCGGCCTCGACCGTCGCGACGACGAGCCGACCCGCTCGGATACGATGATTATCGTCACGGTTGATCTCTGGAACGGCGTGGCGAGCATGCTCAGTATCCCGCGCGACCTCATCGTTTCGATTCCCGGCCACGGAGAAGACCGCATTAACGCCGCATACGTCTATGGGCAATTGGCGCATCCCGACGATCCCGTGGCCGGGCCTGCGCTGGCGGTCGAGACCGTGTCCAAACAATTCGAGATGCCGATCGAGCATTATTTGCAGGTGGATTTCAACGGCTTTCGCGGCGCGGTGGATGCGGTTGGCGGTGTGTACATCAATGTCACGGAAACGATTGATGACCCGGAATACCCAACGGACGACTATGGCTACA
>JBBSFO010000570.1:0-3716 GCA_038238655.1 Thermomicrobiales bacterium
GACTGAGAAGCGCAGAATGCAGTATGCCATTGATGGTTGGCGTAGTACGATAAAGCAAAGCAACCGTGTCGCCAACTTTCTGACTACCGACTACTGACTACTGACTACTGACTACTCGTTCAAGGAGCGTACACATGGCATCGGACATCCGCACCGCAAGTGTCTCGTTCGCCTCGAATGGCGACACGGCGAACGGCTATCTTGCCCGGCCGATGGGCGATGGGCCATTCCCGGCAATCGTCGTCATTCAGGAATGGTGGGGGTTGGACGCGCACATCAAAGAGCTTGCGGAGCGTTTCGCACGGGAAGGATTCGTCGCCCTCGCGCCCGATCTCTACCACGGGCAAATCGCGACAGAGCCGGACGATGCGCGCAAATTGGTGATGGCGATGAATATGCAGATCGCCCTGCGCGAGATCGGCGGCGCGATTGGCTATCTCAGCGATTTGCCGGAAGTTGAGCCGAAATCCGTTGGCGTGATCGGCTTTTGTATGGGCGGGCGCCTCTCGCTGACCGCTGCATCCACCGGCGACGAGCGGATCGGCGCGGCAGTGGCATTCTACGGTGGCGTGCAGCCGACACCGGAGTTCGTCGGCGGTTTCAAAGCGCCGGTGCTCGCTGTCTATGGCGAGGACGACGCCGGTATCCCGCCGGAGCAATACAACGGCCTCGAAGCGGAGATGGACCGGCAGGAGAAGACGTTCGCCATGGTCGTTTATCCCGGCGCGGGCCACGCCTTTTTGAACGACATGCGCCCCGCCTACAATGCCAACGCCGCTGCGGACGCCTGGACGCGCGCCGTGCAGTGGTTCCACACCTACCTGGCATAAACCGTATGCTTCGACCGCCCCTGACATACCGACGCAGTACACCGCGATGACCATTGCGGAAGCGCCGCTCCCACAGCGGCGCTGGGTTTCCCTCCCGGTCGGGGCGACGCATGACGCTGCCGTACTCATCGCGTCGCGCGCCGTGCGTGCCTTTGGCGATGGCTTCATCAGCGTGCTCCTGCCCGTCTATCTGACGACCATCGGGTTGAGCAGCCTGCGAATCGGCGCGGTGACGACAGCGACGCTCATCGGTTCCGCTGCGCTCACCTTGATTGTCGGGCTGATCGCTTATCGGTTAAAGCGGCGGCGACTGCTCTTCGGCGCGGCGCTCTTGATGGTCGCCACCGGTATCGGTTTCGCCGTTGTCCATACATTCTGGCCGCTGATGATCGTCGCCTTCGTCGGCACGCTCAACCCATCGTCCGGTGACGTGAGCGTTTTCTTGCCGTTGGAGCAATCGCTCCTGCCGCAGACCGTGGGCGCGCGGGGCCGCACGGCGCTCTTCGCGCGGTACAGTCTGATCGCGTCGCTCGTCGGGGCGTGTGGCGCGCTCTGCGCCGGGGTGCCGGCATTCGTCGCCGCGCACACGTCGCTCGGCCTCGCGCGTGCGCTCGAAGGGATGTTCCTCGTCTACGCGTTCCTCGCCGTGATCGCCTTTTTCCTCTATCGGACTCTCTCACCGGCCATCGAACCAAGCGCACACATCCCGGAAGCGCCGCTGCGCGAATCAAAAAAGATGGTCTACACACTCGCTGCACTTTTCAGCCTCGATTCGTTCGGCGGCGGCTTCGTCGTCCAGTCGCTGCTCGCCCTCTGGCTCTTCCAGCGCTTCCATCTCTCGGTGGCGACGGCGGGCACGATCTTTTTCTGGGCGGGTGTCCTTTCCGCCGGGTCATTCCCTGTCGCCGTCTGGCTCGCGAACCGCATCGGCCTCGTCAACACGATGGTCTTCACCCACCTGCCGTCCAATCTATTCCTGATCTTCGTCCCCTTCATGCCGAACCTGCCGCTTGCCATTGCGTTGCTGCTTGCCCGCAGCGCCCTGTCGCAAATGGACGTGCCGACACGCAACTCATACGTAATGGCGGTCGTCACCCCGGCAGAGCGTCCGGCGGCGGCAAGCGTCACGAGCGTACCGCGCAGTCTCGCGACTGCCGCCAGCCCGCTCCTTTCCGGCTATCTCCTCAGTCTCACCGTTTTCGGCTGGCCGCTCGTCATTGGCGGCGCGCTGAAGGGCATCTACGATGTGCTCCTGCTTGTCATGTTCAAGGCGGTGCGACCACCGGAGGAAGCGGAGCAATGAGCAATGCATGGAGCAGTCAGCGTCCTTAACACGATACACATAAAAATTCCCCCTTCCTTTTCGGGAAGGGGGTTAGGGGGTTAGGTTGATCTAGAGGATCGAGAGTTCGCTTTCGCCATCGAAGACATGGAGGTTGTCGGGCTTGAAGAGGACTTCCATCTTGTCACCCGGCTTCACCTTCGTCCGCGGCTCGACGCGGACGATCATCGGCGTTTCGGTGCCATAGTCGAGGTACAGAAGCACTTCGGAACCGAGCGGTTCGACGACATCCACCGTTGCGGGGAGACCTTCCATGCCGCTCATGCCATTGGCGTGCGCACGATCCAGCACATCTTCCGGGCGGACGCCGATGACGACCGGCTTGCCGACGCGCGTCCCCAGATTCTCCTTAATCTCATTCGTTAGGCTGTCAATCGGCAGCGGGACGCTGTAGTTGTCATGCGTCAGCATCAGCCTGCCGCTCTGCGATTGCAGGGTGCCTGCGACGAAGTTCATCGCCGGGGAGCCGATGAAGCCCGCGACAAAGATGTTCGACGGGTGGTCGTAAAGATTCTGCGGCGTATCGAGCTGCTGCAAGACGCCTTCCTTCATCACGGCGATCCGGTCGCCCATCGTCATCGCTTCGACCTGATCGTGCGTAACGTAAACGGTCGTGACTTTCAGGCGGGTCTGGAGTTTCGTGATCTCGGCGCGGGTCTGGACACGCAACGCGGCGTCGAGGTTGGAAAGCGGCTCGTCCATCAGGAAGACTTGTGGCTCCCGGACGAGGGCGCGACCGAGGGCGACACGTTGCCGCTGACCACCGGAAAGCTGTCGCGGCTTGCGCTGAAGAAGCGTCCGCAAGCCGAGCATGCCGCCCGCCTGCTCCACACGCTGCTGGATCGCCGGCTTGTCGTACTTGCGCAACTTCAGTGCGAAGGAAAGGTTGTCGAAGACGCTCATGTGCGGGTACAGCGCGTAGTTCTGGAAGACCATCGCGATGTCGCGATCCTTCGGCGCGAGATCGGTCACCCGACGGTCGCCGATATAGATCTCGCCGGTGGACACTTCCTCCAACCCCGCCAGCATGCGGAGCGCGGTCGTCTTGCCGCAGCCGGAGGGACCGACGAGGACCAAAAACTCCTCATCGTTGATCTCGAGATTGAGATCATTGACGGCGTACACATCGCCGAATCGCTTGGTGATGTGGTCAAAGACTACACGGGCCATCGCGTTCCCTCCTCAATTTCCTGAGCCGCGCTCGCCCCACCGAGCGGGCCTCTCCGGTTGTCACACACTGAAGCAGCTTTCTGTAGCGTGAGGGTAGAGGACGACACACAGTGCTGTCAAGAGGGACGGACATCCCGCACAAAATCTGTGCACCTGCCCAGAGAAGCCGATTGAACCGCAGAGACGCAGAGACGCAGAGAACGCAGAGAAAAAATGAAAGAGGAAGAACGCTGACCTGCCACTTGATGAGTACATTCCTTTCCCTTTAGGAGTTACGCAGTTGAGGTCAGGGTATAGCGAGGATTGGTCAAATAGGAGCGCACGGCATGGCGGATGATGTCTGTCTTCGCTTCCCACCAACTCACTCCCGTCAC
>JBBSFO010000571.1:0-3702 GCA_038238655.1 Thermomicrobiales bacterium
GCCCTCCTCGGCTGCTCCCGAGAATGAAATGACCCTGCCCTGTGTCTGCCTCAAGTTGACAATGCCGTAGGACTCGGTGCTCTCTATACTGATCGGCACTCATGGATCGGGTATGCTTTCCCTAGACCCCTCACGCGCTTCCCGTGGTTGGCCGCCACCTACGATGTACTCGGTCATCTCATTACACGGACGGGGAGACACGCCCGATGGATACGACCACCGCTCCCGGGGTCGCGCCACCACCCAGGCGCGACGCACGTTCCCGCCGCCAGTCCGAGCCACGTGAGACGGTGACCGCCTGTTCACCAACGCCTACCGCACCTGCAACGACCGCCCACCGCCAGGCCGAGGCGCCCGAGCTGGAAGCCGAGGCACGCACCGGCCCCCTACGCCGAGCCACGGCGTATGGTGTGGTGTTGTTCAATAAGTTCAACAACGACACCACCATGAATCTGGTGGCCATGGTCGCCTTCAACGTGCTGACCTCGATCGTGCCGCTGATCCTGGCCTTGATCACCGTGATCGCGTTGCTGCCCGTGGTGTCGAACAACGTGCCGGAGCTCGCCGCCCAGATCAACAGCATCCTGCCGGCCGACTTGCGTAAGGACGCGAACATGGCGCACCTACTCACCTCGCTCCACAGCGCCAGCACGCTGCTCACGCTGGTGAGTATCGTCGGCTTACTGTGGGGCGGCATGAACCTGTTCAGCTCTATCGAGAGCGCCTTCGCCTTCATCTTCAGGGTCAAGACCCGTGACCTCGTGCCGCAAAAGCTGATGTCACTGGCGATGATCCTGCTCTTCGTCGTGCTGTTGCCGCTCTCGTTCGTCGCCTCGATCGTGGTAGGCGCCGGCACGACCGCGCTCGGCAGGATCCTGCCGGGCGCCCTCAGCGGCCCGTCCACCGCGGCCCTCGGCCTCGCGACAGCGCTTGGCTCGCTCTTCGTCCTGTTCGTCGCCATCTATAGCGTCGTGCCCAATAGGCCGGTGGCGTGGCGCTCTACCTGGCGCGGTGCGCTCTTCAGCGCCGGGGCGATGGGGATCGTCAACACCGCCTTCCCCCTCTATACCGCGCATTTCGTGGGCACGCGGGAGTACAGCACGGCGGCGATCGCCACCGCCATCATCACCATCACCTGGTTCTGGTTCTTCTCGCTGGTCTTGCTCCTCGGCGCGCAGATCAACGCGATCAGCATGGGCATTGGTCCCTGGAAGTACGATATCACCCGCATCCTGATGGAGCATGAGGCCGCCGATGCGGTGGGCATGGCAACCGCTATGCGCGCGCGCCGCCGCCACCAACCGCTGATCTTCTCCGGCATCGCCCACGACTCCCACAAGGTACGGCGCCCCGACACCAGCCAACCGAGATCCACGAGGGACCTGCACCAGGGCGACAAGGGTGCCGTCCCCCCTACGGATACGTGCGATCCTGCCCACGAGCCGTCTTGACGGATCATGCGCGCCGCGATCAGTATGCTTTCCTTTTACAATGTCGCGCGTCATACTGCATATATCAGCTGCGGCGACGCGGTTGTGCATGGGCGCTGGCGGAGAGCACGGGAGGCACGAGATGTCACAGGACAGTACCGTTATGGCAGGCCCATCAGAGAAAGGTCTGGTTCGCGGTCGGAGCGGCGAATCGATGGTGCCCACGGCGGCCGCAGGCGGCATCGGCGGCACCACGAAAATCGCCGACTCCGTGGTCTCGCGCATCGCGGGGCTGGCCGCGCGCGAAGTGCCAGGCGTGCATGACTTGACCACGACCGGCATCGGGTCGGCGTTCGGCAACATCGCCGGCCGGGTGACCGGACAGGACCAGGCGGACAGGGGCGTGGCGGTGCAGGTCGGCGACGTGGAGTGCATCGTGGACCTGAACATCGTGGTCGACTACGAGGCGAGCATCCCACGGGTGGCCGAGGCGCTGCGGCGCAATGTGAACGGGCGGATCAAGGGCATGACCGGGCTGGATACCAAGGAGATCAACATCAACGTGGCCGATCTGTACTTCGCCGGACAGGAGCAGGTCGAGCAGCCGCCGGTGCGCTAAGCCGTGAGGGCGAAGGCGGAGCCGGCGGGCCTTGATGAGCTGACGCTGGCCCGCGTAGCGCTGGCGGCGGCGCGTACGGTGGACGGGGTGGCGGACATCAGCCGTGGCCGCTACGCCGTGGCGCGCACCTATGGCCTGGGAGGCCGGGCCGTCGAGGGCGTACAACTTACGCAGACCCCGGCCGGGCTGCACGCCGAGGTGCATCTCATCGCGCGCCTGGTGCCCATTCCGCCGCTCGCGGTGGCCGTACGCGCCGCCGTGGCCGTGGCGCTGTGCCGGTTGGGCGTGGAGATGGCGGCGGTGGACGTCTGGGTGGATGGGCTGCAGGTGCCGGACACAGAGGAGGGAGCGAGGTGGTGAATGTGCTGAATCGCCTGCAGGCGCTGCTCTTGGAGCTGGTCGTGCTGGCGGCGGCGCTCGTCGCCGCGGGGTTGGCCACCGGCGTGCTCGCCGTGAGCCGCGTCCACCAGGTCTGGCCGTATGCCCCGGTGGAGGCGATAGCGCACGACGTGGCGAAGCTTGGCCCCATCCGTACCCCCTATACGGTGGCTGTAGCGCTGATCGTGGCGCTGCTGGCCCTCCTGCTTCTGGTGCGGGAGCTGAGCCCGCCGCCGCGCCGCGCGCGGACGCTGCTGTTGCCCAAGGGGGGCCAGGGACGGACCGAGGTGTCCTACAGCGCGCTGGATGATCTGGCCGCGCATAGTGCGGAAAGCGTGGCAGGGATCGAGCGCGTACGCGCGCGGGTGGATCCGGGGCGCGAAGCGCTGACCGTGCGCTGCCGTGCGCTGATTAGCCCGTACGCCGAGCTGTCCGCGGCAGGGCCGGCGATCGAGCACACCGTGAAGGAGCGTCTCGAGCGGTTGACGGGTATGCCCGTACGCGAGGTCCGCGTGCGTGCCACGCTCCAGGACGATCGCGCGCATCGTACGGTGCGCTGAACGCGAAAAGGAGAGAGGGTATGGGTATGTCACCCCGGATGCTCTGCACCATGCTGGGCGTCGTGTTTGGCGTGGTGTGGACGACAGTGAACATCGGCTGGGCGGTGGTGGTGCTCCTGTGCGCGCTGGTCGGCTATGCGATTGGAGCGGCCCTAGAGGGCGCGATCGACGTCTCGGGTCTGGTGACGCCGCTGCGCCCGCCGCGCCGCTAAGTGGTCAATTTCATAAACAATGGTAGGGTTAGGCGGCTTGTGCCAGGTCGTGATTGCTGGTATGACGCTCGTCCAGTAGTGCCAAGCGGCGTTCGAGATCCTGGCGTGTGAACGTCCAGGCGAACGGCTGTGCCGTCCGATTGTAGAGGGCCTCGTACGCCAGGAGCCGGTGCTCGACCTCGGCGAGCGCCGCGAAGTCGTTGGGGGTGAGCACCTCGCGCTGGATGATCGAGAAGTAGAGCTCGATTTGGTTGAGCCAAGAGGCGTGCGTGGGCAGATGCACCAGGATCAAGTTCGGGTAGCGCGCGGCCAGTTCCCGGACAGCGGTTGCGCCCCGATGGCTGCTGCCATTGTCCACGATCCAGAAGACGCGCGGCGCGGCGCGGTACGGCTCCTGCTGCATGAGCCGATCGACCAGGCGCGTAAAGGGCGCTTTGCCGGTAGTGGCTTCACAGCGGCCGCGGATCTGCCCGCGCCGCACATCCCAGGCGGCCAGGTAGGCC
>JBBSFO010000572.1:0-3692 GCA_038238655.1 Thermomicrobiales bacterium
CAAGGGTTGGGCTGTTCGCCCATTAAAGCGGTACGCGAGCTGGGTTCAGAACGTCGTGAGACAGTTCGGTCTCTATCCGCCGTGGGCGTACGATTGGTGACCGGCGCTGGCCCTAGTACGAGAGGACCGGGCTGGACCGACCGCTGGTGTGCCGGTTGTTGCCAAAGCAGCACCGCCGGGTAGCTACGTCGGGATGGGAGAACCGCTGAGCGCATCTAAGTGGGAACCCCACCGGGAGATGACCAATCGCTCCTGCCTTTGAGCAGGTAAGCCCCCCGGCAGACCACCGGGTTGAGCGGCCGCGCGTGGACAGCGGGCAACCGTTGGAGCGGAGCGGTGCGCATGGGCGTGGGCGGTTATACCCACACAGCGTGGGGGTGGCCCACGTCGCCATCGGTCGGTGTGCGGCCTTCGGGATTCGATTGCGCTCTCTCTTTTTTCTGATGCTCGCTGTAGGCAGGGTTGGTGGTGGCGGCGGGGGTGCCGGGCGTGAGCGAGCGCGGCGGTGCTCCACCCGGTCCCATCCCGAACCCGGTCGTGCCCCCCGCCAGCGCCGGCGAAGTACTGGGAGGGCAACTTCCTGGGAAATGCGGCCCTCGCGCGCGGCACCCCCGCTTGGCACCCCATTCCTGTTTCTCGTCTTCCTCCTCCCTTCCCTTCCTCCGTCGCGGGGTGGAGCAGCGGCAGCTCGTTGGGCTCATAACCCAAAGGTCGTGGGTTCGAATCCCACCCCCGCTACCAAATCAAATCTCTAGAGACGCTACCGATAACCGGTAGCGTCTCTTTTGTTGTTAGAAGAGGCCGAGTTGTTTGATCGGACGGGCATCATGCACGCTGGCGAGATCGCTCGTTGCGGTCAGCAGCGGGAAATGATAGTCGTGGTCGCGTGCGTCTTCAAAGAGGTCAACGAAGCGGTCGGCCATATCGCGGAGGCGCCGAAGCAAGTAGTTTGTGTCTTCATCTGCAGCGTAGTTTTCGAGCCGACCGAGTGTGCCGTTCGTCCGTTGATACACTTCGAGTCGCTCGCCGACCGCGATACCACGCGCCGCTTCAGCGAGGCGCCGGTTGCTCTCGCTCGAAAAAGTCTTCTCCGTCACCGTTTCCCAGCGGCAAATCGCGCGAAGGTCGTACTCCTTGCGCTGTATGCGGCCCGCGAACGAGAGATAGAGGTCGCGCACGGCCTCCTTTGATCCCGCGACAAACAACGTCACCGCTTCCTGCAAGAAGGCGCGAAGCAGCGGTTCTTCGCGGCGACTGCGCAGGCTACTCCCTTTGAGGATTGTCCGTCCATCGCGCTCGACGAGAGCATAGTTCTTCATCTTCAGCGAGACCATACCGGCGTAGGAGCCATCGTAGGCGAGTTCGATGCCGGTGGGTAACGCGCGGGCAATTTGCTTGAGGTAGACTTCCTCTGACGCTTCATCGGCGGGTACGGAGGCGGGGGGAACAAAATACACACCGTCCGTGTCTACTTCAATCGGTGTTGCGCCATTCGCTTCCAGCTCCCGCACGACCGTCTTGATGATTTCCTGCCCACGCAGCGTGACATCTTCCGCAGCGCCAAAGTCGTTGAAGAAGGCGCGCGAGTAGCCGAGATTCCCATAAAACGAGTTGATGAGCACCTTGAAACTGCCCTGAATGCCTTGCCAGTAGCCGCGCTCGCGCCCGGTCGCGCGTCGCGTCTCGGCCTTCGCGTGCAGCCGTCGCTCGGTCAATGTACGCAACAGCGGTAGCGTGACGCCGAGCGGATCGCGCCGGGAGCCGATCCGCCAGGTGAGCATAATGCTTGGGTACATGCTCGCGACATCGCACTTGACGACCGGCTTGAAGACACCGGCACGCAGCACATCGGCGTAGCCGCCGGGGTAGTCCCGCGCCGGTTCCGGCTTCGGGATGGATTGCCGCTCGCCCAGGTAGATGCGCACCATTAAGTCGTTAATCTTTTCACCGGGGCCACCGGTCGCGATGTCTTGCAAGGCATCCGGCACGATCTGCGACTGATAGAATTCGGTCGGCACGCAGAGATCGCTGAGAATCGCGACATCACGCACATCGTCGAGCGCGTACCGGACGACGCGCGTGCGATCTTCCTCCCAGATACGGGCGATCTCCGCGCCGGGGATGAACTCACGGTCGTCGCGCGTGTAGCCAAGCGCCTCGACGACATTCTTCAAACCGTAACTGGAAAAGTTTCCCGCGACATCGTAGCGCTGAATCTGCTGATAGGTGTCAACGATGTGCCGCCCATACAGGAAATGCTGCTGATACGGGATTGAGCGCGCGCCGACTTTGAATTGCGTCCGGGCATTGTTTCCGGCGCGCAACACAGAGCCATCCCGCCCCCACGCGAGTGGGACGTTGTTGGCTGCCGCGCGCGCGAGGAAGTACGGGAAGTCGTAGTTGAAGATATTGTGGCCCTCGATCACGTCGGGGTCCACGTCGCGCATGAACGCCGTCAAGTCCTCGAACATTGTCGCTTCGTTTTCACCTGCCGCCCCGAACAATCGCTCATCGCCCGCGCTCGTGCGGACGCTGATGAGGAAAATCCGGGCATGAGGCGCGAACGGATCCAGCGACGTTGCCTCGATGTCGAGTTGCATCCGCAGGAGGTCTTCGTACACCATTCCTTTGAAGAGTGTGCGACCGGAACTGGTCAAGTACTGCTGAATTGGGGAATTGAAGACGAGCGGTTCGTCGCCCGCGTCGCGCAAACGACTGCGCACATCCTGGAACGTGTTCCAGTTCCGGCACTCGACAAACCAGCAATACTGCGCGTCGCCGGACAGGTGTGTCGCGCGCACATCACTGCCGAGGTCGGCCCACGCCGGTTGCTGCGTCATCAAGAGCCACGGCCGAAATGATGCACGCTCTTCCACGACACGACCGTCAACACGACGGTACACGCGCATCCGATCAGGGCCGCTCCGCTCGACCGCGACGATGCGCTCGGTCGGGTCCGCGCCGTAGAGATAGCGATTCAGTGCGTCATCCGTGACCGCAGCAGACGTAGTTGCGACTGTGTGTGTATCGGTCATGCGTACCCTCATTCCATTGTACCCAAGAATACCACGGCACGGACGCCGTATACTGGTGTGAGACGTGTTGTGCGAAGGGAGCGAGCAGTGCAGCGACCGATTGTGGGCATTCTCGGTGGGATGGGCCCTGCCGCGACTGCCGATCTCTACAGCAAAATCATCGCCGCGACGCCCGCAGTGCGCGATCAGGATCACCTGCATGTCGTCATCTGGGCTGACCCAACTGTTCCCGATCGCTCGACCGCGCTTCTTCTGGGCGGTGACGACCCGACGCCGTGGTTGCTGCGTGGCGCTACGCAACTGGCGGCAATGGGTGCGTCAATGATCGCGATGCCGTGCAATACGGCGCACGCTTTTCTCCCGCGCATCGAGCGCGAAATTCGCATCCCCTTCCTGCACATGATGGACGAAACCGCTACAGCAGTCGAACTGGCGCACCCGTCCATCCAGCGCGTCGGCCTGCTCGCGACATCGGGAACGATTGCGAGCGGGCTGTATCAGGAATGGTTCGCCAGGCATCATATTGAGGTCGTGGTTCCGAACGATGACCTTCAGGAGCGCGCCGTGATGCGCGCGATCCATCACGTCAAAGCGGGCGCAATGGGGCCGGACACGACGGCGTTGCTTGCCGAGGCAGGGGCGTATCTCGTTACCCAC
>JBBSFO010000573.1:0-3678 GCA_038238655.1 Thermomicrobiales bacterium
AAATGCAATGAACAATGAGAACCAAACGCCTCGTTGCTCATTGCTTGTCACTCATTGCTTCCCGTAGACGCGGAAGGAATAGAACGGATAGCGGCGGTCGTCGCGATGCCGGTACCGGCACTCCCTTCGCCCGCTTCCGCGATGGCCGCTGCTTCAGCAACATCGTTGATACCGGCCATGCGCGCATTATCCGCCGCGATGCGGGCGGCGGAGCGCTGCGTTTCCGGATTGAGACGGCGGGTGACGAAGAAGGTGAAGCTGGCGAAGACGCAGGCAATCAGGAAAGGTATCTGATAGCCGACGAAGTTCAGGATGATGCCGGTCGTGATCGGAACGACGATTGCCGCCGCGTGCTGCAAGGTCACCCCCATCGCGAGGCTCGGCGCAACCTCGTCCGCCACGGCCACCTTGCGCAGATAGGTCGCCGCACCAATCGGCGAGAGCGGCATGACGAATGAGTACATTACGTAGCACACGCAGGCGATCACGACATTGTTCGCCAGAGCGTACCCGCCGAGGGCGACAACATAGGCGACATTGATGATCGAGAGCATCCGGCGCTCGCCATGCACGTCAATCATCCTGCCCACCCACGGGCCGGATGCCATGCTCGCGAATGTCACCGCGATCAGTACGCCCGAGATTTGCGCGACGCTGAGATGATAGCGATGGACGAGTACCCAGAGACCAAAGGAAAAGAAGACCTGCTGTCGCCCGCCATCGAGCAGGCTCAGGTAATAGTAGTACCGATATTCGCGCTTCAGGACGATTCGCTCGCGCTTCGCTGCCTGCGCGCGCACTTCGCCGTCGTGCAGATGGGGGAAACCGAAAATCGCGACCGCTGCGAGGAGCGCGACAGCGCCGAGGACGACGAAACTGGGGCGGTAGATGCCCGGATGGAAGTGAAAAACGACCAGAATGATGACCAGCGCGGTGAGTGAGCCGCCCTGGCTGATCGCGGCCATTCGCCCGAGGATACTTCCACTCTTCGCTTCCGTCGTCAGGCTCAAGCCAAGCGAATACTGCGTTTGCAGAACGGTATGATAGCCCATGCTGGAAATAATCACCCACGGCGCGACCGACCAGAAGCTGTTCGACAACCCGAAGAAGGTGTAGCCGACCGCGAGCAGGACGAGCGCGCCAGCCGTCAGGCGCTGGAGCGAGACGCGGTAGAAAAGGGCGCTGACGAAAATGAGCAGAAAGCCCGGAATCTCGCGGATGGCGGTGATGTAGCCGAACTGTGGCCCCTGCAGGTGGAGGACGCTTTCGAAGTAGTTCGTGACGATATTTTGCTGCGCATTCAGTGCGAAGCCGTACAAAGCGGCCATCGTCGCGAGCATGACAAACCCGCGCCCCACCGGTGTTTGCCACATGCGGAGTACTCGTCGCACGCCGTCCCCCTTGTTCCAGACTCATGGAATGGCATTCACCACACCGTACACGAGCATCGTCTCACTACTGAGAGCCTATCACCGCGCCGAAACCCGGACAAGACGAGTACGTTGTCAGCACGCCAGCGTCTGTCAGCGAATGGTGGCGCGTTGCTGCAAGTGCGTCTGTTCCCAGACAAAGAGGCGTTTCAGCACTGTGCGGAGGGCAAAAATCGCGGCGAAGACGAGAATTTGCTGCCACGAGACGAGTAGGAGCGTTTTCAGCAGCGTGCCCGCGAGTTTGAAACTCAGCCCGGTCAGGACTCCCTGCGCGACGAGCAGGCGCGCGTGCGTGATACCCGTTGTGCGCGAGCGGAGCAGGGTCCATACGGCGGCGAGGACATACGCGACGATGATGAGCGATCCACCCATCTCGATACTACCCGCCCAAATATCAATGCGGAGAAGACGCAGCGATGGCATCGGGCTACTCTCCCGCGTGATCCACAACCGGGACCGATGGATCAGCCGGAACCGAGGCGGCAGCCGTTTCCGCCCGCTGACGGGCCGCCGCCTTGTCAATCTCTTGTTGCAGGAAGTAATTCAGTCCGGTGCGCAGCACGGCAATCGCGGCGAGTTGACCGATCTCTTTCCATGTCGGTGCAATTGCTGTACGCAGGATGTCGGCAGCGAGTTCGAATTCGAGCGCGACCGCGAGCCACCGCCCGAGGCGCAACCGCACATTCTCCTTCTCGTCCGTCATTGTATCCGCGCCCGAACCGCCTCCCATCCGATCCCCACGAAAGAAGATCATCAGCGCGCGCACCGTCGCTTCGATTGCCGCAATGCCGATCACGACCGCTGCAGCCGCTTCCACGCCCGCCGCCAGGTAGAGCGTGATCGTTTTGAAGATTCCGAGCATCTGCTCCCCGATCCGGCGCATCCGTCTGTCCGAACGACCGTTGATTACCCGCGTATCAGAGACATTTCGGCGACGATGGTACCACTCTTGCTCAAGCCGCGAACATGATGTACGCAGTCGCCCACCAACGTCGCAAATCGTGCCGTCGCAAACCGACATCCGTGCCGATCACCGATCCGGTCGGATCGGCGCGCGCCGCAGGGCTTCGCTATGTCAACGACACGAAACCGGGCATCCGGCGCAAGCGGGCAGGCAAGGGCTTCAGCTATACCGCGCCGGACGGAACGCTGATCCATGATACCGAAACGCGACGGCGTATCCGCTCCCTCGCCATCCCCCCGGCGTGGACGGAAGTCTGGATTTGCCCCATCGCGACCGGGCATATCCAGGCAACGGGTCGCGACGCGAAAGGCCGGAAGCAATACCGCTATCACCCACTCTGGCGCGACGTGCGCGACGAGACGAAATACACGCGGACGATCGCCTTCGGCAAGGCGCTTCCACGTATCCGCGAACGGGTGGATGCGGATCTCAGACGCCATGGCCTCGTGCGCGAAAAGGTTCTCGCGACGGTTGTACGCCTCCTCGAAACGACCTTCATCCGCGTCGGCAACGAGGAATATGCGAAGACAAACAAGTCGTACGGCCTCACGACGATGCGCAATGAGCATGTTGACATTTCCGGCGATACTATCGCCTTCCACTTTCGCGGCAAAAGCGGCGTGGAGCACACGATCGGTATTCATGATCGGCGCATAGCTCGCATCGTTGAACGGTGCAAAGAACTGCCCGGTGCCGAACTCTTTCAATATATAGACGACGATGGCGAGCGGCAAACGATTGATTCGGGCGATGTCAACGCCTACTTGCACGAGATCACAGGTGAGCACTTCACCGCCAAAGACTTCCGCACCTGGGCGGGTACCGTGCTCGCTGCAATGGCATTGCACGCCTTCGAGACGTTCGACAGCGAGGCACAGGCGAAGAAAAATATTCTCACGGCGATTGAGGATGTTGCGGGGCGGCTCGGCAATACACCGAGCGTCTGCCGCACGTGCTACATCCATCCTGCAGTGCTCGACGCATATGCAGAAGGAACGATGCTCGAAGCGCTCAAACAGCGCACGGAACAGGAAATCGCCGACGGTCTCGACGGTCTGAAGCCCGAAGAAGCTGCCGTCCTTGCCTTCCTGCAGCAACGTCTCACGCAGGAGATGCGGTGGCATTGAAGGGCGAACGCCTACGCGACCGGAGGTGTGTCGTCCGTTGTGAGATAGGCGAGCGATTCGACATGCGAAGTTTGCGGGAAGAAATCGAAGAGTTCCAGATTCTGTAGTACATACCCTGCGCCGATGAGTAATTGCAGGTCGCGCGCAAGTGTGACGG
>JBBSFO010000574.1:0-3676 GCA_038238655.1 Thermomicrobiales bacterium
GAACATGGTTCAATTCGCGCACGCTCGCATCGCGGGTTGGTGTTCAACCGTGCCCCCTGCGAGAGGGGAGCGTTCTGCGGGAGTTCCACGTCGTGGCAAATCAGCCCCCTCTGCTTACCCTCTCCGGCGATCAATCGGAGGTTTGGGCGGGCGGTACGCTCCAACTGACGGCTATTTTGGCGCATGGCGGCGCTGCGCCCGACGAGTATGTCCTGAGCATTCGCGGTGTTGACCCCGCGTGGGTAACGTTGCGTCCGCCGACCTTGAGTGTGGATGCGGGTGGTCAGGGGTACGCGACAATTGTGATCGCCCCGCCGCCGGATGCCGCGTCGGAAGAGTTGGTGCTCACCGTCCGCGCCTTCGCCCGGATGAGCAACATCGTTGTCGAAGCGACCCAGGTCGCGCTTCTTTACGGCGCGACGGGAGCACCGCCGATGCGGGCAGTCGCGCCGTTGGACGCAGGGAGCAGGAGCCTGTCGCGTCCGGCCGTTTTGGCATTCGCGGGCGGGTTCGCGCTGCTGGCGATTATCGTCGGTGTGCTTGTCGTGTTCGCGATTCGCTCGAAAGGCCAGACGATCGCGAACGCGGCATGTGTTGCGCGGCCGCTCAAACAGGTTGACCTGTACAGCGACGATGTTGTCACGGCGATCCGGATTCGCGAGCCCGATTTGTCGGACATGAAGGTGCTGCGAACGGAACCTGCCGATACGCTGTCGCCGCTTTTTTCGTCGTTGGTCTCGCTCTCGCCCGACGGCTCACGCGTTCTCTACGTCACAGCGAGCAACGAGGCGCTGGACGATGCGCATGTGTGGGCAATTGATGTTGCGAATCCGAGCCAGCGGCAGGAACTGGCGAGCGTCCCGAAGGGTTTGTGGGTCGTTCGGCCCGCATGGTCGGCGGACAACCGCCAAATTGTATTTGTCCGGTATAACGAACAGCAGGCGGTGTCCGGGCAGAGCCAGTTGGAACTCTGGGTCGCGGAATCGGGCCAGCAGGCGCACCGCGTTGCAGCGCCGCCCGAGTTGCGGCCCGAAGGGTTTTATGGTGACGCGTCGCAATCGTTGTGCTGGGCGCAGGACAACCGGAGCGTTCTTTTTCCGAGCGTCACGCATGTAACAGCAGACCAGAGCGGCAAATCCACGGGAACCACCCGACCACTGGCGACGACGCCCGCCGTTACGACATCCGGCGCGCCACGGCAGGTGGCAGTTGATGTCCTTACTGGCTCGACCGTGACGGTCGCGTCTTCGGTGGCAGCGCCGAATTCCGGCTCGGGTACCCAGGCACCGCCAACGGGTGCGGGTTTGGGGGCGTGTGGATTGCCCGCATTCAGCTATAATGACCCAACCTGGCGCAACGTCATCATGCAGTCCAGCGGAGACACGATCGGGCGGTATGGGTGCGCGATCACCGCGACGGCCATGTTGATGAACTATTACGGAGCGATTTTGACGCCCCCACAACTCAATGCCTGCCTTGGTGACCGTGCCGATCAGCTGGCGTGGGCGAGTGTCGCTGGCTGTTCGAATGGTGCGGTAACGGGGAGTAATGCGCTTGATTTCTCGTGGCCGGGTCTCGATCAGGTACTGGCGGCCGGTGATCCGGCAATCGTCGGCATGTTGCGAGGCCAGACCGGCTTGCATTTCGTCGTCGTCACCGCCGGTGGCGGTGGTGAGACGAGTAATTACATTGTGAACGATCCGTGGGACGGGACGACGACGAAAACACTGCAATCATTTATCAGTAGTGGCTACAATCCCCGGTGGATCCGAACGTTCGCGGGGACCGACCATGCATGTCCGCGGTTGGTCGGTTCGCAGTCACCTGCGGCGGATGCCACCGGAATCGCCACGCCGACCGACGGCCCGCTCCTGGCCCCGACGCAACTACTACCGATTATCTCAAAGGTCGCCGAGCAGACGGGTGTGCCAAAAGAGCTTTTGCTCGCGATGGCGCGCGTCGAATCGGGCTTCACACCACGGGCAATGGGCCCACTGAATGAAAGCCTGAGTGGGACTGACGATGCACGCGCACTCGGGATGATGCAGTTCCTGCCGAGCACGTACCGGATGTTCGCGAAAAATGTGGATGCAGCGACGGGAAGACCGTTGGGTGATGCCGGTATCTGGGACCCGGAGGCATCGCTCTGGGCGGCGGCCTTCTTTCTTCAACAGCACGGCGTCGCGGCCGATCCGCGCGCCGCACTCAGCGCGTTCACGAACGCGGACTGGTACGCGGACCTCGTTTTGAAGGTTGCGACGCAATATCGGACCGCCGTCATCGCGGACGACAACTTCTACGACCCGAACGGTACGAACAAGCCAGGCACGCTTGCGGCTCCGAATCCGATCCACCCACCAGCCGTGGCAGGCACCGCTATTGGGCTGTCAACGTCCGGCATATTGCAGCAGGCGGGCACGACAAACAACGCTCCCGCTGGGACGGTCACGGGTGGATCATCGGTCGGTGGCACGCCGGTCGCTGGAGGGAGCGCCACAGCGGGTACCGACACCGGACGCGCCGCGATCCGTTGGAATGTGCCGGACGGAAGTGTTTCGCGTGCCGAGGTTCGACTCGATGTGAATTCTACCGATGACATCGGCGAGGTCGTGAAGTTCACGTTGTTCTCGCTATCGCTTCCAGGATCGGGGGCGGGGGTCATCAATCAGCCGACTGTCTCCCGCCCGGTGACACCCGGAACAGTCGTCCGAGACGATGGCGTCTATGAGGCAGTTCTTGTTACGCGGCAAGGCGGGCAGGTCCGGATATCGCGGCGGCGATTCACGGTTGACCGCACACCGCCACGTCTCGAGGTCTCGGTCTCTAACGGTGTCGCTCCGACGTTGCCGGGAACGACCGGCACGAGCGCGTCTGGCAGTTCGACGAGCGCGGCATCGCGCCCGGCAACGACACCCGATCCGTCGCGATCGCCTTCGGTCGGACTCACACGGCTGAAGATCGGGTATGCAGATCAACTCAGCGGCGTAATGGCGGTCGAGTATCAACTTGATGGCGGCTTGTGGCAACTCTATTTTGGTGATGTCTCGTTCAAGCCCGAGTTGTTCATCGCCGCTCCCGGTAGTCATACAATCCGCGTGCGGGCGACAGATTTCGCGGGAAACATCTCGACGGAGCGCGCGCTCGACTTCGTCGTAACGGCGCAGCCGCGTCCCGGTACCGCGCCGGCGACACCGGCGGCCCCCTTCGTGCCGACGCTCCTGTCTCCAACACCGCTCACGAGTTCTGGTGCGCCAACGAGTGTTGCTGGGACGCTGGCGGTGGCGCCCGCAACAACGCCGACGGTCACGCCTGTTCCGTCGGCGACTGTTCCGTTGTCGGCGATCATCGCGACGGCCCCCGGCGCGCCGGGGGCGGCACCGGGTGGTGCGGTACCGGCTGGCGTTGCGCCCGCACCCGGAGCTCCCGGCGCGCCGGGTGTGCCTGCCGGTCAGGTGCCCGGTGCTGTCGTCGGTGCCGCACCGACCGTTCCAGGTTCGGGAGTCACCGGTGCAGGTGGAACCCCCGGTGCAGTGGCGAGCGTGCCGGGGGCCGCTGGCGCGGTGCCGGTTGTCGGCGCGGGAACAAGCGCGGCTGGCTCTCCGGGCGCACCTGGGGCACCTGGCGCTCCGAGTGCGCCTGCGGCGCCCGGCGGAGCGGGGACGACGACCGGGACGAC
>JBBSFO010000575.1:0-3673 GCA_038238655.1 Thermomicrobiales bacterium
TGGATGCGCACGCCGGGCAAGCACGGTCGCAATATGCTGATTAACGGCGTCGGGGCGGTGGCGACCGGGATCGTCGCGGTCCTCTTCGCCTACACGAAATTCCTCTACGGTGCGTGGCTCGTGATTATCATTATCCCGATCCTCGTCCTGTTCTTCCTCAGCATCGCCCGGCATTACCGTGATGTCGAGCGGCGACTGCACCTGACACCCGACGATCATCACCGCCCGCGCCGGGGGACGGAGCAGGTCATTATTGTTCCCGTCTCGGACCTCAACAAAGCGACGCTGAACGCGCTCGATTACGCGCTGACGCTATCGCGGGATGTCGTGGCGGTACATGTGACCGACGACGCCAAAGACGCGGCGCATTTGCAGGAGAAGTGGGCGGAATGGGGTGAGGGGGCGAACCTCGTCATCCTCGAATCGCCCTATCGCTCGCTCTCCGCGCCGCTCCTGTCGTACATTGACGCGGTGCAGCGCAAGCGGCCGAAGGCGACGCTCACGGTGCTCGTGGCCGAATACGTCCCGCAGCATTGGTGGGAACAACTCGTCCATTCACAGACTGCCCTGCGGCTCAAGGCGGCGCTCCTGTTTCGCCCGAACACCGTCGTAATGAGCGTGCCGTACCACAGTCGCGAGTAGTTCGGAGTTCGAGGTTCGAAGAAGGAGCGATCTACTCCGAACCTCGAACCTCGAACTCCCACCGCTTTGCAGGCGGAGTATACTATCCATGTTGCCACGGCGAGGGGGAGCGGTGTTGATCACCGCATCGCTTGGGCCCACGGAGGAAGTAGCCTGCATGGTTGCCAATACACCGGGCGAACCGTCTCAACCGATTGCGCCCGAACCGCCGGGTGCGGCGAATGGCGATGCCGCGCCGCCATCGGAGTTTTATGCCGAACTGACTGGTGAGACGGCGCGTGCGACCCGTCGCTCCAGCGCGCCGCAGATTGATTTTCGGGAAGTGCGGCATGGCGCGCTGCCCGGTAATAAGTACGTCCGCGTTCTACGGGCGCAGGATCAGGTACTGAAGCAGGTTTCGCCCGATTACCTTGTGGCAAGCGAGCAACTGATGAAGCCGCGCGGCGCGTTTGGCAAGGTGCGTCGCGCGCTCGTCGGTCGCCCGATCGCCAGCGAGCACGCCATTCACGAGCGGCTGACCAATGTCAAGGCGCTCGCGATCTTCTCATCCGACGCGCTCTCGTCTGTGGCGTACGCAACTGAGGCGATCCTCGGCGTGCTGATCCTCGCGGGCGGCGCGGCTTTCGGCTACACGATCCCGATTGCCATCGCGATTGCCGTACTCCTCGTCATCGTCGGTGTCTCGTACCGGCAGACGATCCACGCCTATCCGAATGGCGCGAGCGCGTACCTCGTCGCGAAGGCGAACCTCGGCACGCTGCCGAGCCTGACGGCGGGCGCATCGCTCCTGATTGATTACACGCTGACCGTCGCAGTGAGCGTCTCGGCAGGCGTGGCGGCGATCACCTCCGCGCTACCGTCGCTCCATCCGTGGCGCGTCGAGATCTGCGTGGCGTTTGTCGGTCTGATCATTCTCGGCAACCTGCGCGGCCTGCGGGAAAGCGGTTCGATTTTCGCCGTGCCGACCTATCTCTTCATCTTCAGCATCGCCGTGCTGATTTTTCTCGGCATTTTCCGCTCGCTGACGGGGGGAGATGTTGCGATCAATGCCCCGCGTGAGTCGGTTCAGGCGGTGGAAGGTGTGTCGCTTTTCTTAATCCTCAAGGCGTTCACGGCGGGATGTACCGCCCTGACGGGCGTCGAGGCAATCTCGGACGGTGTGCCCGCGTTTAAAAAACCGGAGTCCGACAATGCCGCGACGACGCTTACCTGGATGTGCGGCATTCTCGGTGCGATGTTCATTGGTCTTTCCTTCCTCGCGCACCGCTACGGCATCGTGCCGAACGCGCAGGAAACCGTCGTGTCGCAGATCGCCCGGACCATCGTCGGCCACAACTTCTTTTACTACTTCATCCAGGCGATGACCGCGTTGATCCTCGTCCTCGCCGCCAACACGAGTTTCGCGGACTTCCCCCGCCTCTCGACCTGGCTGGCGAAGGATCACTTCATGCCCAAGCAGTTCCTGTTCCGGGGGGACCGGCTCGCCTTCAATACCGGCATCACCGTGCTCGGTGTCCTCGCGACCTTGCTCCTCATCATCTTCCACGGCGACACCGACCGCCTGCTGCCGCTTTACGCGGTCGGCGTCTTCACGGCGTTCACGCTCTCGCAGGCCGGAATGGTGCTGCATTGGTACAAGGAGCGCGGTCGGGGTTGGACGCGCCGCTTCGCGCTCAACCTCGTCGGCGCGACGGCGACGTTCTTTGTCCTGATTCTCGTCGTCCTGACGAAGTTCCAGGGCGGCGCGTGGATCGTCCTCGTCCTGATGCCGCTTCTGATCCTTCTTTTCCGGGGCATCAACCACCACTACGTCCGCGCGGCGGCGGAATTGGCGCTGGATGACAACGATTCACCCACCGCCTATCAGAAAGCGGAGCAGGTCGTGATCATCCCGATCGCGGATATGAACAAGTCCACCGTCTACGCGCTCAACTACGCGCGCACGCTTTCGCCGAAGATCGTCGGCGTCCATGTCACCGACGACGCAGAGGAAGCGGCGCATTTGCAAGAGAAGTGGGAGAAGTGGGGCGAGGGCGTCAACCTCGTGATCCTCGAATCACCCTACCGCTCCTTGATGGGGCCGCTCCTCTCGTACATTGATATGGTGCAGCGAAAGCGCCCGAAGGCAATGATTACGGTGCTCGTTCCGGAATACATCCCGGCCCACTGGTGGGAGCAAGTCTTGCATTCACAGACTGCGCTCCGCATGAAGGCGGCCTTGCTCCTCCGCCCGAACACCGTCGTCACGAGCGTGCCGTATCACAGCAAGAAGTAACGAGTAACGAGATTCGGCACCACTCGTTACTCGCTACTCGTTTCGCAACAGTAGCGCGGTCATCGCCGTATATGATACAAAGCGTTTGGTGTTTCGCGCGACGATACGAAGGAGGGGACGGCGATGTCCTATGTCGTTGAAGTGATTGACCCGCCGGATAACGCGCTCGCTCGCCCCATGCGATTTCATCTCGGCCCGTTCGCCACGCGCGACGAGGCGGAAAAGATGGCGAAACGCGCCGAAGTAACGAACAGCCGCGCGACGACGCGCATCCTGGAGCGCGATTAATTCCTGCTTCGGCGCGTGCCTTGCTGTGCATGCGTTGGCAGATGGAAATCGTTGGTCGCCAAATAGCGAAAGAGCCTACCCGCCGCCGATTGCGCGGAAGCGGGGCGTGGATGCCGGGTATTTCGGCTTTTCCTGATCGCGCGACATTGCCTCGATGTCGCGCTGAAAGAGTGCGTCGCTCATCGTCGTAGGACGATGTGACCGGCCTTATCGCTGGTGTATCCCACGATTGCGATGTGGTGTGTGATCCACCCCGGACGTACTTCCGTATAACCCATCGCCGAAGCGTTGCACGCGCGCGGATCATCCGTTTATCGGCACCGTGGTGCGAAGCATTCCCCTCGAAATATATTCATAAATGCACAATTATACCCGTCTATGCGCTTCAATGGCATGGCCCTTGCATTTCAGTATGCGAAATTGCGCTGTCTTGCAAGGGGGGAATTGTATGCAGGGAAATGCTCATAA
>JBBSFO010000576.1:0-3661 GCA_038238655.1 Thermomicrobiales bacterium
CAGTTCGGCACGATTACTAGGGCAGATGCAGACGAACTCAAGGAGATGGGCGATCACCACAACGTCGCAGGGGTGCTCTTCACGACAGATGGGAAAAACGTGCACTTCCCGAGCAAGTCGGACCACTTTCCGGACCGACAAACGAATGTCGTTTCGCTCTTTGAAAGCATGGGTGCGTATAACGCCATGCAGCAGAGCGACGTGCACTCCTATTGGGAATTCAATTACCTGGGAACCAACTGGATACACCCTCTGTACGAGCTGCCGTCAACCGGCGGATTTCCCGATGACTTCGGCAAAGCTCCCGATGCATTCAAAGATGGCGAAATCGGCAAGCTGCAATCCATCGTTCCGGGCTCTGGTCCGCGCGGCATCAACAATGATCCTCGCGTCGTGGGGGATAATCCCAATCTGCCCCGCGATCCTGATAAGTTCGATGGCACCGTGGACGCACAGCGAGAGTTTCGCCAGCGTGGAGTCCCGAGCGGGCTAGCCAATGAAATCTATCTGGACGTCTATGCTCGGCCGGCCTCGTTTGAGCCAGCCCTGAAAAACCTCCAGCGCCGGTTGTTCGACGCGTACGCTGCGGAAGTGGCCCGTGTCGATACCAACAAGGATGGGATAATCTCGGCACCCGAAGGCGATCCTGACACCGCATCGGACGGCTTTGCGAACAACTTCCGCCTGTATCTCCCGGCGCCTACGTTCAACCGCTTTGCGGTAACGCGTGAGATCAACGACGGCCTGCTCGCGCCGCGATTCTCTCCCAGCCAGAGAGCATGGATACTCTCGGGATTCCGCGTCGGGGTCAATCCGTCCGTGCCCGCTTCCGGAGATCGAGATTCGGATGATCGATAGACAGGCACGTTATTCTTGAAATGACCGGGCCATGATCGCGAGATCACAGCCCTTTGTGGGTGCGCCCAGCAGGGCGCACCCACTCGGACGTAAAAGTCCTCTACGTGCTCGGAAACGAGAGTTTATGGATGTCCAAAGCTTGTATCTATATATCCCGTCCGTTGCTATCCCGTCCACGATATTAAATTGGAAGCACCGGTACCCCACCCGCGCAAATTCCTGGGTCTTGGTGACTCCTACGAATCCCACCTTCGCGAAATGGCACAACTGGGTATCGAGCGGCCGAAACACCAGATTTAGTTCAGCAAGCAAGTAATGGCAAATTGGGCCGGCGCATCAACGCGGCCCGTGCCCACGAGTACATTGCCGGATTCACCGTTTGCAACGATTTCAGCGTGCGTGACTGGCGCGGCAGGAAAATCCCGCGTGGCGGTCCGTCGTGGTTCGAAGTCGCCGATATCTCAACAACATCGTCGAGCAGGACCATCGGGCGATCAAGCGCCGCTGCGCGCCCATGCTCGCCCTCAAGTCGTTTCGCACAGCAGCTATCACCCTTGGCGTGGAACTGGCACATCGCATTCGCAAGCGCCAGTTCTCGTTTGGCCGTGCCGGTCCTCGCCGGAATTGCTCTCTTAAAAATCTCTGGGCAAGTGCCTTGGCTTGTAATGACCCCGTCATCGATACGCGTGGGACGCCGGCTGTGAGGACTACCCGCCGGTGCAACAGAACTCTTGTAAGTACGTATCTCTAAGGTCGATCCGACGGCCATCAGCGGGTGCGCGATCCGAATGTGGCATCCTTGCATCGATGTATACGTTTCGAACGCGCAGGCGATGGCGGTGGGTCGGAGCGATTGCCGCGGTACTGATTGCAAGCTTGGCCGCGCTGTTGTTGAGACCCATGCTCGAGTGCTCGGTGCGCACGCGGATCGAGTCCGCGGCCGCGCGCCATGGCATGGTTGTCCGAATCGGGCAGGTACACGTCGGCGTCTGGCCGTTGCTGCGCCTGGAGGGGTTCGATCTCGACTTCGGTCATGGAGTGCGACTGCATGCCGACATGATCGGGGCCACGTGGCCAGGCCGCCTGCGACTCGCAGTTCGCGCCGCTGCTCTCGCGGGCCCAGCGGGGGTCAGGGTCAGCTCACCGGCCACTGCCTGGGACTTCGCGGGCATTCACGGCGGGGACCTCCGGCTGATTCTGGTGGAACCACAGACCGGACTGTCAATTCGCAAGCTGGAAAATCCGCTGCGCAGCGCGTGGAACGTCGAGGCACGTGGGCTCGACGTCAGCCGTCTACTCGACGTGCAGCGCGACGCCCACCCGCTGTTCGATGGTGGTATCGTAGACGGCCGCATGGATCTTCAGGCAAGCACCGATGCGCTGAGTTTCCACGTGGACATGGGTGCGCGCGGCGCGCGCCTGAGTGCGTTGGCGGATAACGCCGCCGACGAACCGCAGCTCGGCGATCCGACGGACGTGACCCTGCGATTCGATGGCGCCTGGCGGCGGCCCGGGGGCACGATCGAGATCCCCGAGCTCCACGCGACGGTGGCCGGTGCGGACTTATCGGGCTCGATTGCGCTGCGCGAGCTCAACACCGATCCGGTTATCGATCTCGCACTCGGCGTGCAGCGGCTGGACTTTGCACAACTGCTGAGCGCATTGGGGCTTGCTGTGCCCGAAAGCCTGGGATTGGCGCCCGGCGGCGAGCATGACCTTGGCTCGGCCAGGATCGACTTGCGGGTACGAGGACGCCCGTCAGATCCTGCCTCGCTCTCGGTGAGCCAGAAAATCGATTTCACGCCGCCACGCCAGATGCCGCCGGCGATCGCGCGCCTGCGCGGCGATTTCATCTTCAATTCCGTTGAAGGCGCCGGCCCGCACCGTCCCATCGACGTCTCGCCCGCATCCCCCGACTTTATCGCCCTGCGCGACGTTCCGCCGCTGTTCGTGCGCACACTGTTGCTCGCCGAAGACGCTGGCTTCTACGGGCATCGCGGTATTGACCTGCGCGAACTACCCACGGCGCTGCTCACCAACTGGTCGCGCGGCAGCGCCGCGCGCGGCGCGTCGACAATTACCCAGCAGCTGGCCAAGAACCTCTTCCTTTCGCGCGACAAGCAGCTCGGACGCAAGCTGGAGGAACTGGCGATCACGTTCCTGCTCGAGTCGGCGCTCGGCAAGAATCGCATCCTCGAGATCTACCTGAACATCATCGAATGGGGACCGGACCTGCGTGGCCTGCGGCCCGCGGCCCATTCCTATTTCGGTCGCGAACCCCAGGCGCTGACGCCCGCCGAGATGGCCTTCCTGGTCGTGATCATCCCCGGGCCGATCAAGTACCAGAGTTCATTCGCGCACGGCACGCCAGGGCCTGGGCTGCGCTTGCTGATCGACGAACTGTTGGGGAAGCTGCGTTCGGTGGATGCGATCGGCGAGGAGGAATATCGGCGAGCGCTCGGCGAACCCGTCGTCGTCGCCGGCGGAAGGCCGCCCTGATAATCGGCGACGATCTCATTTTATATGCCAGATAATGTGTCCAGCCAAGAGTGGCGGTGCCACGATTGTTGTGTATAGGGTTCTCGTCCGCCCGCGTGCTTGGCGCTGCGGATGCAGGCACATGTCCGCCTAAGTTTGCTTGCGTGACTTTTGCGTGATCCGGTCCAGCTTCGTAGTACTCAGTGGTGACGAACGCAACGGACGTCACGCGGTACGTTGTTGAATTTACTCACGCCGAAGAACGATGCGGCGATTGAGTCTTTGTCGGCTGCAGAAGCAACTCTCGAACGCTCGCGGCTTGCCC
>JBBSFO010000577.1:0-3645 GCA_038238655.1 Thermomicrobiales bacterium
GGATCGCTCCCGAAACGCTGAAACGCGGTATGCCCGGCACGCTTGCTGAGGCAATTCAATGCGGCATGGTTAACGAGGGCGTGGATGTCTTCCACGGCGGTGGCTTGCTCTCGATCGCGCACACCGAAGCGGATGTTGATCGCACGATTGAAGCATTCGACACGACGATCCGCCGGATGATCGCCGAGGACATATTCAAATAGCAGGAGCGCAGACTTTCCCGCCTGTGCCCCAGATGCGAGAAACCGCCCGGTGAGGGGCGGTTTCCTTTTGTTGTTTTTTATTTTCTTTGTGTGCGGTTGTTAGCGGCCCCGACCGCGATACCAGAACCCGCCACCACCGAAGAGCAAGAGCACGACAAGAATAATCACAAGCAGAGTAAGTGTATCCATCGTCTTCTCCTTTGCTTCTGCCACCACGTGTACGTACGAGGTGACTTTCTTGTTAAGAGTAAAGCAAGGAGCGTGCCACGCAGATAATAAAAAGAGAGCAGGCTCATTGCCTGCTCTCGTCATACATCAGATTTCTCCCCTCTCCATTGCTGACAAGCAATGGAGAGGGAGGGGGTGAGGAACACCCTTAGTCGCCGTCACCCGCCGCTGTGGCAAGTGAGCGGACACCGACGGGCGTGCGCCACGACTCGTATGCGGACGTCTTGCCGCGCACGACATCGTTGAAGAGCGTGTCGAGTCGCTGCGCAATCGGGCCGATCTCGCCCGATCCGATCTGATGATGATCAATCATCGTCACCGGCGTCACTTCCGCCGCCGTGCCTGCGAAGAAGACTTCATCGGCGACGTACAGTTCTGTCCGATCCACGATACGTTCCTGGACTTCCAGACCGAACGATTCGCGGCACAGGACAATAAAGGCGTCTCGCGTGATACTTTCGAGGATGCCACTCGTCAAGTCCGGCGTAACGACGAGATTATCGCGGACAAAGAAGAGGCAGGCACCCGGCCCTTCGGTGACATGCCCGAGGGGATTGAGAATGATCGCCGTGTCGTAGCCGTTCAGGCGGGCCTCGGTGCTCGCGAGCTGGCTGTTGCGGTAGTTGGAGATATTCTTCACACGCGGCGGCATCACATCTTCGTTGATGCGGCGGTAGGATGAGACGCCCGCCGTCTGGCTTACGCCGGTCGTGAGGTGCGACGGCATCGGGTTGGTCGTGATGAGGATGTCGGTATCGCCGCCACCACGGAACGCACCGCGCGTGGAGTCGCCGAAGTAGGCGAGCGGGCGAATGTACGTGTCGCGCTGGCAATCGTTGTCACGCGCCAGCGTGATGCACGCTTCGATCAGTTCGTCGCGCGTCCACTGTGACTCCATGCGCATCAGTTTCATCGAACGCATGAAGCGATCCATGTGCTCCGTCAGGCGGAAGACAAAGAGCTCTTCGCTCTCGTCGTTCCAGTAGCCACGGATCCCCTCGAAGACAGCAGCAACGGAGGACCAACCGATTTGGGTGACATGCACCGTGGCGTCTTCCCAGTTCGTTTGCGTACCATTCCACCAGAGATGCTTCGGATGCTCGGCCATCGGTCGTACCCCTCCTGTGTGTTGCGCCGTTCTTTCGCCGCGCGGCGCGATGCGGTAGCCTTATCTGCAGCGTCAGCATAGCACACCAATCCGAGCGCCGAAACCCCCAATTCGCTCCGTAGACACACCAAAGGCACCCGATTGGATGCCTTTGCCTTCGAAACACTGGTTTGTGGCGATCATCACCGGGGAATTGGAGGTGGGCACCTCACCCCCTGCCCCTCTCCACCGCAATGGAGAGGGGTAGGGGGTGAGGGTCTTTACTTCGGCGGGTCGTGCTTGCTGTCGTCCGCGACGAACACTCGATCCCAGAGGCGACCGAAGATGTTGGTGTTCATCACGACGTAGCCCTGCTTGTTCTTCGGCACGCCCTGGACGTACGGCTTGATCGCGTAGTAGTCCGTCCGCCAGTGGATCGGCAGGTAGGCGTACTGGGTCTGGATGCGCGTCTCCGCCTGGTAGTACAGGTCGAGCCGCTTCGTCTTGTCCGTCTCCGCCGCCGCCTTCTTGGTCAGGTCGTCGTAGGTCGGATCGTTGTACGACTGGCGGGCGCCGTTCCCCTTGTTGTGGATCGAGAACATCTGGTAGTAGTTGTTGTGGGGATCCGGGTAGTCCTGGTACCAGCGGTAGAGCAGGAACTGGAGGTCGAGCGCGAAGCGGCGCGCGTTCCAGACCTTGGCCTCCAACGGCTCCAACTGCACGTCCATGTTGATCGAATCCTTCAACTGGCGCGCGATCTCGTCCGGGTAGCCGGAGGGGATGTCGGTATCCGAGGAGTTGTAGGAGAGGGTGACCTTCGGCCAGTTGCGCCCGCCCTCGAAGGTCGTGCCCTTCAAGGCGTCCATCGCGGCCGCCTTGTCGAACTTTTGCAGGTTCTTCAGCTTATTGTCGTCGTCGTCGAAGTAGCCGAAGACGCCCGGCGCGGTCAACGCATACGCGATCGTGTGGACCTTCTTCCCGACCTGATTGACGAGCCGGTCCTTATCAATCGAGAGCAACGTCGCCTTGCGCACTTCGAGTTTGTCGAAGGGCGGGTGGGCGGTGTCGGGGAGGAGGAAGCGGATGCCCGGATAGACATATTGGAAGGTCTGGGGCTTGAGGGTGGCGCTGTTCTTGAAGCGGTCTACCTCGGTCGCCGGGGTGAGCTGATAGTCCACGTCGCCGTTCTCGAAGGGCAGCGTGCTCTTTGTGATGTCCGGGATGATCGCGGACGAGATGTACTTCTGCCGGATATTCTTCGCGTTCCAGTACTTGTCGTTGCGCACGAGGTCCACGGACTGGTTGTGCTTCCATGCCGTGATCTGATACGCGCCGCTGGCGAGCACCGGGCCACCGGCCTTCGCCGGGTCTGTCCACGCGGAGACGCCCTTGGCGTCCGCAAACTTCTTGACGATGTCCTCGCGGGCGACCACCGAAGCCGTATACGCCATCTGGTTCGGAATCAGGCCGGCGAATGCGTCGCCCGTCACTTCGAGGGTCCCGTCGTCAATCGCTTTGACACCGACGGCCTGCGCGAGCTTGTCGAGGTCCGCCGCCGGGGCATCGGCCTTCGCGGCGGAGAAGTCCGACGCGCCCTTGATGACGCTGTCCCAGAACGAGGCGTAGCCGTTGCCAGTACGCGGGTCAATCTGCCGTCGCAACGAGTAGACGAAGTCCTTCGCCGTCATCGGCTGGCCGTCGCTCCACGTCGCGCCCTTGCGAATCTTGAAGGTGAAGACCGGGCCGGCATTCGAGAACGACTCCGCGAGGTCCGGCTGGATGTTGAAGTCCTGATCGTACTGCAACAGGCCGGACATGTGCTGGGAGACGCCACTGCAATACAGGTCGCGGTTAAAGTCGTTGTCCACCGGCTCCGTCGTGAGGTTCAGGCCGTCAATGAAGACCTTCTTGCTTTCCGGGCCGGCGGCGGCGACGGGTGAGCCGGTCGTTGCGGAACTAGCTGCGGTCGTCGAGGCTGGGGCGGCCGTCGCCGCTGCTGCGGATGCGGCCGGGGCCTTCGTCGCCGCAGCAGCGGAACCAGCCGCTGCCGTCGGTGCAGTGGTCGCTGCCGCTGCGGTGGTTGGTGCAGACGATGACGCCGCAGCCGCCGGTTTGGTCGCGGTGGCA
>JBBSFO010000578.1:0-3641 GCA_038238655.1 Thermomicrobiales bacterium
CCCCCCCCCCCCCCCCCCCCCCCCCACCCCAAAGTCCCGTAATCAACTCGTATACAGCGGCCCGACGATACCCGTTGCAGCCATCGCGGCGCGGCTGATGTCGCCAATTACCTGCTCCCCGACATGCTGGTCGGGGAAGTTCTCGCAATACACCGAGACGATCAAGCGGCCATTCGGCGCAAGGATGAACCCTGCGTCGTTCGTCACACCCGTGATCGAGCCGGTCTTCGATCCCCATCGGATTGCGCTGTGTTGGGGCAGATAGCGCGCAATCCGGTCACGGTTCTGCTGCAATTCGAGCATGCCGATCATCGCGTCGCACGAGGCGGGCGATGCCACATCGCCGTCGAGAATTGCCCGGACGATCTCTGCGTAGTCGTTCGGTGTGGCAAGGTTTTCCTGCTCGTCGGCGAGTGCCGGGCGTCCCTTCATCTCCCGCCCGAGCAGGGAGTTCTTCATGCCGAGGTCGCGCATCGTTTGGTTCACGCTGTCCATGCCCGCCATGCGGATAAGGATGTTCGTCGCCATGTTGTCGCTGATCGATATCATCAAATAGATCAGGTCATGCAGGGTCACTTCGATGCCCTGGTGCAGATTGAGCAGCACGCCGCTACCCGGTGTCGTGTCCGCCTCGGACGTGACGTGACGATCATCGAGCGACCGTTTCCCAGCGTCAATCTGACGGAAGATCTCGACCATGATCGGGATTTTCACTGTGCTGGCTGCGCCGAACTTCCGGTCGCCGTGGTGCGACCAGCGCGCACCGTCCGGCCCGATCAGCGCGACGCCGACCGTCCCGCTCTCGCTCGCTTGCGCGACAACCTCCTCGACCATGCTCCAATTCGTCGTCATCCGTGCCATCAACCCGTCCCTCCACTCGATGATGCCTCCACGCGGAGGCTATATTCGCACAAAATCGGGCGGGAAGAGGCGCAGCTGATGGGTGAGCAGGCGCGCGAAATGGTAGACGACGAAGATTTCGAGCGCGAACGGCAGATAGCCGCTGTAGCCGAGGATCGGCATTTCGAAGACCTTGCCGAATCCAACATACGGGACAGTGTAGAACCACTTCGGCAGCGACCAGTAGTTCCACATCTCCCAGAAAAACCCGCAAACTAACCCGGCAGCCATCAGGCGCGCGAGGGTGGCGAACGATCGTGTGCGAAGGAGTGCGATGATGCTCGGCTCGCCGAATCGGTCATTGATCGGGTCGAGGATGAGCAAGAGGGATAACCAGAGGAACGGGAAGCACTGGCGCGGGAAGAGCAACGAGAGCGCCAGCGTTCCGACGCCGAATGCGATGATCACCATGTGCGCCTGCGGGGACAATCGCGTCGGTCGTTGCACGGATGCATCGCGGAATCCGCATGTGCCGAGCAGTTCGGCCACGGCGAGAACGGCGGGAACGACGGTGCTGAAGGCGAGCGATGCCCAGAAGATATACGCAGCGGGGCCGTAGTGCCGATGCATGAGATAGTGCCAGTTGCCGACGTATCGATTGAGTCGCTCGAAATACCACCAGAAGGGCGCGGAAGCGACAAAGAGCGCGACGAACCCGCCGCGACTGCGTCGCCACAATGATGTATCGCTGCGCGCCTCGGTCAGCGCATCTACGACAAGAATGAAGCCGAGCCAGAGCGGGAAGAACGAATAGTGCGCGAGCGGCCCGACGTGCGTCCATGCACTAATCCATGCAACGGTAATGAGCGCCGCGCCAACGGCCAAACGAGGCAGCCATCGCGACGGCGCGTTTGACGGTCTTCCTTGCTCCTGGACTCGATCCGCGCCAAGCTCGGCAAGCCGAAGCCCGCCATCCCCAGGGGCGCGCACAGTGTGTACCAAGATTGCAGCCGTTTCCACACGGTCGGCGCGGCGCGTCAACCTCCCCATGCGCCTACTTGCCAAACTCCGCCTTCTTGTCCTCGTTGAGTTCGGAAAGGAAGTCGAAAATCGCCAGGGCACGCTCGTACATCATCTCCGGCGAATTGAGCTGACCGAGGGAGCGAATTTCGAAGAGCGGCGCTTCCTTCTTGGCCGAACCGACCTTCTCCGTCTTGCCACCCATCGCGCCCATGGATTCCAGGTCGCTCTTCTTCTCGGAGCGATCGTCGGTCTTGATATCCGGATTCAGGTTGAACTTTGCCGCCGAGAAGTAATCCGTGCCGCCCGCGATGCCGGTGACCCAGCGCGCGCGTGTCAGACCCTTCAGGGCGTCCTTCTTGCCACCGCCCTCGGCACGCGGGTCGTTGTAAATGCCGTGAGGGAAGACGTCCTTCGTCATATCGAGGCTGCCCGTCGCGAACTTGACGATCTCGACCAGCGCGGCCGGATCCTCCTTGAAGTATTTCTGCTCTTCCTTGTGGATCATCTTGAACATCTCCGCGAAGTCGGTGCGCGCCATGATCGGGGCAATCGTCTTCGCGTAGCCGATCTTCGCGTTGTTCGCGCTCATCATGTAGCTGGCGAGCAGCGCGACGAGGCCGTGCAGTTCGTCCGAGCCGAGGTTGGCCGGCGGATCGCGGTCATCAAAGAAGGCGAAGTTCTTATGATCCTGTATCGCCTTCTCCGACCCGACGGGCGCCTTGCCGGTCGGCCCCGCCGGCGCCAACGCACCGCCGAGCGACGAGCCAAGCGCGTCGCGCGCATCGCGCTTGTCAGTCCCGAATTTCTCGGTCTCCCCCTCGGACTTGTTCATGGATTTCATCAACTCGGGGATGCGCGCGAGATCCACCGCGCCCGTCACCTGCAGCACGCCGTTGAACTTGTTCGTTGGATAGATGACCTTGCCCACGAGTCCACCGGGTGCGG
This sequence comes from Thermomicrobiales bacterium, assembly GCA_038238655.1. Taxonomy (GTDB): domain Bacteria; phylum Chloroflexota; class Chloroflexia; order Thermomicrobiales; family JALYUS01; genus JALYUS01. The sequence goes on from JBBSFO010000578.1 coordinate 2,809, forward strand.
ACTCGGCGGCGTGGATGACCTTGCGCTTGCCGCCGGCGAACGTTTCGATCTTGTCCGTGATCGTCTTGAGATCCTTCAGCGAGTTGACGAGCTGCTTCCGCCCTGCGTCGCCCTCCTCGAAGGCGTCGGTGACGAACTCGGTCACGGAGTAGCTGCTGCCGTCCTGGAGCGCGTTGCCCTCGTCCGCCTCGAGGGTGAACCCCGTGCCGCGGACGATCTTCTCCTTCTTGGAGAGGGCGTGGAAGCGGAAGTCGCCCATCTTTTCCGCGGAGCCGCCCTCCATATCCTTGCCGGTCTTGTTGTCCACCAACTCACCGGAGCCGAGGTAGTTGCGGCGCTGTACGTCGGTCGCGCCCGTGAAGTCGTCCTTGACCTTTTTGCCGCGCCCGACCTGCTCGACCTGCTGCGCGAACTTCTTCTTCTCCTCTTTAGTGACCGGGGTGGCGAGCGCGCTGTAGAGCATCGGCATCTCGTACTCGAAGCCGATCTTGCGCTGAATTGGCGCGCTAAGGGCCGCCTGATGTATGGCCGGTGTCAGCGGTCCCGTAGCGCCGCGTACCCCTGCAGACGCCCGTGCGCCCATCGCGTCCGCCTCGCGTTCGAGCGCGGCGTCGTCATTGACGGGCAGCCCTTTTGCCTGCATCGTTGGTTTCACCCGCCCTTGCTTCTGCTGCACCGTGTGCCACGCCTCGTGCGCCAGGTGCTCCTCCTGCCCCGGCCCCACGTGGATCTCCGTCCCGTGCGCGTACGCCAGCGCGCCCATCTCCCCCGCTTTCGCCGAGTTGTACCGTACCCGCACGTCGTCCAGCATGATCCCCGACAACGCCTCCACC
>JBBSFO010000579.1:0-3632 GCA_038238655.1 Thermomicrobiales bacterium
GACCACGTTCTCGGCGATGTCATCGCGCCGGTCAGGAAAGCGCCCCGCGAGTTGGAACGCCTTGAGCAGCAGGGCGAAGGCCAGGCGCGTCGCCCCCGTCTTGGTGGTCAAGAGGGTCCGCTCCTCGTCGGTGAGGGTCCAACACGGTGCGTGCTCATCAGGCGGCCACTCGTGCTGCATGCCGCATCTCCATTTATTCGCCGAATACGCATACCGCGAACTTCTTCGGATACAATAGCGCGATGGACGCTGTCTCACACCCTGCAGATAAGCACGGACTTCGCGCCCAAGCGCCCGACGCGAACTCTCTGCGCGCGGTGACCCAGGAAACGACGAAGCTCTGGCGCAAACATCACCTGACCTACGACCAAACCAAACAGGTCGTGGCGCAGGCGCGGCGCGCGCTGCAGCTCAGCGCACCGCGCACCCGCCGAAGGACGGTGGAGCGACTCGACCGCAGGGAGGTGACGGCGCTGATCGACGCCGCCTATTGCCGGTCGAGCCGCCACGGCCTGATGGTCAAGACGCTGTTTTACACGGGGGCACGGGTGAGTGAGTTTGTGCATATTCGGGCGACGGACCTCTATCTGCGTCTCGACCCACCCCAAATTTACCTCGCGCACGCGAAGGGCGGCAGTGATGGGTATGTGCCCATCGTACCGGCCCTTGCCCAGGAATTGCAGACACACTTGGGGGGGCGCCGCCGCGGCTATGTGTTCGAGAGTAATCGGGGCGACAAGTACACGCCGCGCTACATCCAACTGATCGTGCATGAAGCGGCCATCCAGGCCGGAATCGAGAAGCAGGTGACGCCACACCGTCTGCGCGCCAGCGTTGCGACGATCCTCCTCGACGCCGGCATGCCCCTGGATCACGTCCAGAAGTTCCTCCGGCACAAGCGCATCGCCACCACGCAAATCTACGCCGAAACGAGCCTGCATGGACTCGGCGAAACGTATATCCAAGCCCTTGACCGACGCTAGTCTGTGCACACCGGCGCTTACTTTGCCGAAAATTCGGCCTTCGCTACCTTAGGGCCAAGGAGGAGAAGTTCTTTGGTTGGCGGCTGCATCTCGTCGTCACTCCCGACGGTCTCCCGGTCTCGTTCGATCTGCTGCCCGCGTCGTACCATGACCTGACCCCAGTGCATGAACTGATGGAGCGACTGCCGAGTGGGGCGACGGTCTACGCGGACAAAGGCTACAATAGCGGGGACGATGAAGCATGGATCGAGGGGGAGACGGGGATTCGCCTCGTGCCGCACCGCAAGCGCAACATGGCGGCGAACACGCTCGGCGAGTGGTTCGGGTTGCGGCGGTATCGGGGGCGGGTGGAGACGGTGAACAGCCAGCTGGAAGCATGGGGGACGCAGCGGCTGCACGCCCGGACGCACGAAGGCTGGCTGTGCAAGGTGCTGGCGTCGGTGTTCGCCCTCTTCTGTGTCAACGCCCACTAGCAATCACCGTGATATATGTACTCCATCAGGGTTCTTGCTCACTCTCGGTGCAGCAAAACAACCGGCGCTGTCGACGAGGCACACAAATCCACCCAGCCGAAATGACTCACTTTCGTGCGGGGAACGAGCGTCCCGATTTCCCTTACTGGGCGTGTCCCAACGGCCAAACATGGTGCACCGAGAGTGATACTGCTGGCGAAGTCGGAAACGGCAGGAAATACCACCGCTGATGGGTCGGATCGTGGCTCGTTTGCCACGTCCGTACGTTCCTCCGACGACTTCGCCAGCAGTATCGAGAGTGAGCAAGAACCTCCATCAGATGACGCGGTATGTTGTCAGCGCACGTTCAGGACACGGCGTGCAGTGAAAGCGAGGAGATCGGGATCCGCCGTGTTCGTCGTCAGCAGTGTCGCATCCGCCTCGGCGGCGGCCAGCGTCTCGTATGCGTCGTCGTGCAACCATTCGTATTCCTTGCCCGTTTCATCGCGCGCCCTGCCGAACACGGCGTAACCCGCTTCGGTCATCGCGGTGAGCCATGCGCGAATCCGCGCACCGCTGATAATCCCTCCCTCGTACGGCAGTGCAGCGACGATGGCGAACTTGAACTCCTGATGGAGACCCCACGCGATCCTGCTCACGACGCGCGTGTCCCAGCAACGGATACCCTCCCAGCCGTCCTCGCCGACGGGGAGGAAATGATCGAGGATGTTGAGGGCGAAGTCCGCCGGTCCCGATCCCGCGTAGCCCCATTCCATGCCGGTGGGGCTGTGGTGCCGCACGCGCTGCACGATGTTGAAGTGGAGTCCGTCGTCGTGCCGCTCGCAGCGCACATCCATCGTCGCGGGATCCCAGTGCAGGTCCGTTTTATCCGTGATGAAGATTTCGTCCCGCATCTTGTCCGCTCCTTCCGCGTCGCGTCACCCTACCGACACCTATGAATATACACGATATGCGGCACATTTTCAATCGCTTTTGTCCCTGATACGATGCACATATGCAAATCGGCGAGGACGAGGTGCTCTCTCTCCAACAGGCCGGACAACGGATCGGCCGCAGCCCTCATACGCTGCGCCGCGCCGCCGAGCGGGGCACCTTGCAGGCCACGAAGATCGGCAAGACCTGGCTGACAACCGCGCGCGAGGTCGACCGCTACGCGCGCGAGAACATGGGCAGGCCCGGTCGCAAACCAAAGGAACGCACCCCTGACTGATCATCTGCCTCCTCATCGCCGCTGCACACGTTACTCCGCAGAGACGGCTCGCGGCGTTCCCTCGCCGGGGAGGAGGCCGCGCTGCCGCGCCGCCCGCACAATATCCTCCTCCTGCCCGATCGCGAGTTTGGCCCGCAACTCCTTGAGCGCCCCGCGCACCGTGGACCGCTTGATGCCGCAGGCGCGCTCCAGGTCGGTGCTGCTCGCTGTCGGCATGAGCGCCAGCGCGTCGAGCACCGCCCGCTGACTCGGACTCAACCGGGGGTGCGCTTTCTCTACCGATAATGGGTCGCTACCGTCGGCTCGAGCGATCGAGGCTGTCGGCGCTGTTGGCGGGGTATCGGGCTGCCGTGCAGCCACAGGCACCGGTGCGACCGCGTGGGGTAGCGTGTGCGGTGCGGCCGCCACATTGTCTGGTGCGACGGGAGCGACCAGCGGGGCGAGAGTCGGTGCAACCGCTAGATCGGGGGTAAGCGGCTCACCAATGACCGGCACGGGCAGCGGCACGCGCCGCTGCAACGCCGTCAGCGGGTCCGCCGCCGTCGCACCGGGGAGGAGCCGGGCGAGCGACGGGTCGTCATAGTACCGGCGCTGCCGGGCGCGGATCGGATGGTGGTCCCCGGCGACGATGAAGATCTCGTCGCGCATCGTCCGCAGTTCATCAGGGGTGATCAGCGCGCGGGCCACCTCGCCGACGCCCCGGTTCCCGCGATCCGCCCACGGGAGCAGCAGCGGTCGCGACGCGCTCTGATTGGCGCTGTAGACGGTCGTCTTGCCCGCAAGCGTGGAGAAGTACTCCGCATCATCGTGCGTCACCCGCGCCAGGCACATCTTCGTGGTGGCATTGCTGAGGATCGTGTCCGCGTCTTCCTTCCCGTAGGCCTTCGCGAGTTGCGCCTGATCCTGCACCACCACGAGGCAGCCGATCCCGGCGCTGCGTACGGTCGCCATCCGGCTGGCGAACTC
>JBBSFO010000580.1:0-3628 GCA_038238655.1 Thermomicrobiales bacterium
GGGATACTGCCATTGGTCTGGAAGCCGTATTCGACCGCCATGACGACGAGCGACTGGCCGATCGGCGCGGCGGGAGAAGAGACCGTGGTACTTGCGACGGATGCAGCAGCGGCAGTGGGGGCGAGGGGCGTCGTGACCGCACGGGTCGTCGCCGGAATACTCGTCGCAGTGCCGCTACCACCACAGGCTGCGAGTAGCGCGACACCGGCCGTGCCTGCCGCGACGATCAGGAAACGGCGACGGCTGAGGTCGCTATAAACGGGGGAAATGCGCCTGTCCATTGCATGGTTCCTTTCTGCTTCAGATCGCGAGACCTCTTCATCTCATCGCCCGCGATGAATCTCCGTTGATTCATACCGGTGATGATGCCATGCGCGGCATGACAAAGGCGTGGTGAGGCGGCGGGTAGTGTGGCAGAAACGTGTCAGTTTCCCGGTCTCAGAACCGGCGATCGTCATTCGTCCCCCGATCCGACCGTCGGGCGTCTCTCGTGCTACCGCAATGCGGGCATTACGGGCTCTCGAACCGCCCTGACTTCGTGGTCAACGTGATTCGATAGAGCACGGCATCCTGCCAGGTCGGAGCATGGCCGGCCCAGCCACCCATTCCGTGGGGGCGTTGGATGGGCGCGCCGCCGAGGAGCGGCGTGAACCGACCGATCAGGAGGTTCTTCGCATTCTCCGCGTCATCGCCGTGGAGTTCCTCGAACGTCCCCCAGGCAATGACGCTCTGCCAGTTGGTGATGTTCTCGATCTGGTCGACCTGAAAGCAGACGGTCGGATGCGCGCGCATCAGGCGCAGCTTCATCCCTTCGCGCGTGTAGCCGTAAATATGCTGACCGTCGTAGGCGTAGTTGATCGGGACGACGTAGGGCCGCGCATCTCCATAGCAACCAAGATGTCCCGTGGTGCCCAAGTGGAGTAGGTGTTCCACTTGGGCACTGCCGAGTTCTCCGTACATCGCAAAGCTCCTCTCCATCGGTTCGAGTACCCGCAAGTGCGAGCGATCATCGAAGGGTAGCGGCTGCTAGCTTATCTACCTGCCCGCCTACTCGCCGGACCTCTCGCCGCTTGAGGCGATGTTCAGCAAGGTGAAGACGGCGGTGCGGCGGGCATGCAAGCGGGAGCAGAGCGCGCTGATACGCGCGATTGGGACGGCACTGGAAACCGTGACATCCCACGATACGATCGGGTGATTCGGTCATTGTGTCTACGCTATGCACTAGTATTCTGACACAGACGATTTACAGCATTGACAGGGAAGGGTGATCGGATAGAGATGTTTGAGTTTGATGCGCGCATCGGCGGTCGTGAACCGCCAGTCGATCCGGCTCGCCGCCGCGTTGCGCGCTCCTTCCCATGCTGCCACCTCGCGCATCAAGGTCGTCTCATCGCCGATGCGCCGATCCAGACATTGCCGCCCCAAGACGCTGAACTCGATCTCGGCCATGTTGAGCCAACTGCCGTGCTTGGGCGTGTAATGAATCTCCAACCGATCCGCGATCCGCTTCGCCTCGGCGGGCGGGAAGGCCTCGTAGAGCGACGCGACGGCGTGCGTGTTCAGTTGATCCATCACCAGCACGATCTTTTCGGCGTCGGGATAGTGGTGATCGACCATCTCCCGCACGCAGTGCGCCCAGTCCACGCCAGTGCGTCGCGCGGTGACGGTGACGTGCCGCCAGCCGCGCAACGGCTCACAGATAAGGAAGAGGTTGGCGACGCCTCCCCGGGCGTATTCGGGATCGTGGCGAGCCGGTTGGCTGGGAGCGCAGGGCAGCGGGTCGCGCACTTCACCGAGCAACTGGGTGTGCGTCTCATCCAGACAGACCTGCGGGAAGCGGGGATCATACGGGCGGGTGTAGACATCCAGCACGTCCTCCATGCAGGCGACGAAGGCCGCGCTCTGCTTGGGTGGGATGCACCAGCACTGCTTCAGCCACGGCTTGAGCGCACTTTTTTCAAAGTGCGCCGCACCAGTTCGCGCGAGACGCGGCGACCGTCCTCGACGGTGACGAACTCCGCCGCGAGCAGGCGCACACTCCAGCGTTTACGTCCGGTGGGCGACGCGCTACAGGCGAGGGCGATCAGATGCGCCTCGTCGGTGCCAGCGAGAATGCGCGGCTTGGTGGCGCGCGGCGCGCGGTGGCGCAGGGCCGCGTCCCGCCCGTCGAGGACGAACAGCCGTCGCACGCGGGCGACGGTGGAGCGGTCGATCTCCAGTGCGTCGGCGATGGCGGTATCCTTCCATGCCGGACCATCCGGCCCTTCGTCAGCTTTGAGGAGGATACGGGCATGGGTGAGTTGACGGGCAGGAGCGGTGCCGCCGGAAACGAGACGGTAGAGGACAGCGCGGTCGTCATCGCTGAGGAAGACGCGGTGGATTTTTGGGCGCATAGTGAACCTCCGAGAAGCGAGGATGCCGCGACGCGGTGCGGCACGTCCACGATACCGGGGAAGCGCAATGCTGTAAACCTACCGTGCCAGACCACTAGGCGATGGAGCGGTGACCTGCTTGCCGGAGACCAGAATGCCCGAATACCACCCACGCGAGATCGGCGACCGACCTTTCCATTGCACACACTACTGCGCGACATAGCCACCGTCGACGAGCATTGCATCGCCGGTGACGAACGAGGCCTTCTCGGAGCAGAGCCAGAGCACTGCCTCGGCGATCTCCTCCGGCGTGCCGAGCCGCTTGATCGGGTGCAGGTTGGCGATCATCGCGTACATGTCGGTGCCGGGCGTGATCCCCGCCCGGTCGAGCAGCGGTGTGGCGATGAATCCGGGGCAGACGGCATTGACGCGAATGCCTTGGGTTGCATACTCGACTGCGGCAACCTTCGTCAGGCCGACGACGCCGTGCTTGGCGGCGGTGTAGGCGGCGGCAGTGGCGAAGCCGACGACGCCGAGGATGGAGGCCATGTTGACGATCGCGCCGCCGCCGTGTGCAAGCATCACCGGGATCTCATGCTTCATGCAGAGCCAGACGCCGGTGAGGTTCACCGCGAGCACGCGATCCCACTCCTCGCACGGATACTCTGCGGTCGTCGCCTGCACGCCCTCGATGCCCGCGTTGTTGCAAGCGCAATCGAGTCGCCCGTAGGTCCGGACGGTCGCATCCACCATCCGCGCGACATCGGCATCTTGCGACACGTCGCAGGTGACATGGAACGCCGTGCTGCCTACGTCACGGATCATCGCGACGGTTTCCTGCCCACCGGCCTCGTCGCGGTCGGCCACGACGACCGACGCGCCCTCGCGCGCGAAGGCGAGGGCCGTTGCCCGCCCGATGCCCGAACTCGCGCCTGTCACGACTGCAACCTTACCCGCAAACTCTCCAGCCATCATGTCACTCCTTTTCATCGGTCTCTTCGATGCCGTCGTTCTGGCCCACGGCGCGCTTCCGCCTCGTTGGGAACACCGTCATGCTCAGTGCCAGTTTGCCGACCGCGCCGATCATGGCGGGGAGCACGCGCGCCCAATCCAGGACCGGGATGACCTTCGTCTTCCCGTTCGTGATCGTCACGATCGCGATCGGCTGAATCCACGCGCCGCCTGACTGTCGGCATTCGCGTTCGGTCGAGTCCCCATGCCGAGTCCGAAGCCATCGGAGACGACGCCGACGGGAA
>JBBSFO010000581.1:0-3617 GCA_038238655.1 Thermomicrobiales bacterium
CCCAGTTCTCCGTTTTCTCATCCCCAAACGTCGTCGCGGTCGTCGGGGGCGGAGACGCCGGGTTCGATGCGGAGGTCTTCGCCGGTGAGGAAGGCGCGGCGGTAGGTGGCGAGTGCCTGACGCACCTGCCCGACATCGCGGATACCCTCGGTCGAAAGGCCGGTGAGGAAGGCCGTGCGCCGGTCGAGTTCTTCGCGGAACTCGTCCGCCGTCATACCGAGGCGCGGGCCGAGGCAGTCCGACACGTCCAGGTGCGCGTGTGTGTCGGTCAGCGGGTCCCAACGCATCGCGGGGAGGATATGCGGGAGGGCATCATTCCCGTCCGGTTCGAGGTAATGCATCGTCGCCATCCGCCGGTGGATGCGGCCACCGATGCGGATCAGCCGGAGGATGATGACGAGCGTCATCTGGCCGAGTTGGCGCGCGGGGACGCCGACATCGTCGCGCAGTTGCTCCAGCACCCCCTCGACCGTGTCGTCGTGCATCGCGGTGAGGACGGTGTATCCCTTTTCCATCAAATCGAAGCAGCGGCGAATGTTCGGCCCCCACATGTACGAGGCGAGGTGATCCGACCATTCATTGATCGCGATGATTGTTTCGTCGGGCGCAAGCCCCGTATCGTTCGTGAACGCCCAATCCTCGTACCAGCCGTGCGGAAAGTAAATCCAGTGCTCCTCGGGGACGAAATCGAGCATCGCGGTCAGTGTCGTCGTCTTGCCCGCGTCCTGCATTGGGTCCGCCGCGATCAGGACGGAGCCGCGCCGCTCCACTGTCAGCCAGCAGGTGGCGAGCAGGCGGGCATCCATACTGCCGGAATCGAGAATCTGGACGATGGACATCGGCGTCGGCGGGTGCCACTTGCCGCCCCACCAGCCGTAGGGGTTGTTGTATGTCGGCATCGCGAAGGTCCCTTCATAGATCGAATGGCGTGGGTCACTGTGGGCCGATTGTATCACGCACCCTTGCAGCGGGAGCCAATTCCGCATGGCGATGATGTTGCAAAGGAAGCAGCGTGTGTTCATTGACGTGGCGGCAGTGGTCTCCGCTTTCGCATGGGAGTGTACGATGCACGCGATTTTTGGCGCGGATTGGCAAAAGATGTTCGCGCTCGATACGTCAATTCTCGAAATCGTTATCCGTGGCACGGCTGTCTATCTCGCGCTCTTCGCGCTCCTGCGCTTTGTCGTTAAGCGGGAGGCCGGTACCGTCGGGATCGCCGATCTGCTCGTGATCGTGGTGATCGCGGACGCGGCGCAGAATGCGATGGCCGGCACCTACACCTCGATCACCGATGGCCTTCTGCTCGTTTGTACGATTATCGGCTGGAATCTGGCGCTCGACTGGCTCGCGTTCCGCTTCGTCGCCATTCGGCGCGTGCTCGAGCCGCGGCCCGTCCCACTCGTGAAGAATGGGCAGATGATCCGCCGGAATATGCGCAAGACGCTTCTTACGGAGGAGGACCTGATGAGCCAATTACGCCTTCAGGGCGTGCATGACCTTGCCGAGGTCGAATTCTCTTTCATGGAGAACGATGGGCGGATCAGCGTTGTGCAGCGAAAGAAAGATGAGGACCAGACCCATCAAGCGCCGGAGCGACAAGCGGGCTGAAATTCCCGTCTCGCGAACACTGAGACGGAAATGAACCAGATGCAGCGGCCCGAACGTGCGATGGGTGGCGTGACTCGTCATACATTTCCTACCCCAATGTAACGAAACTTATGCAACGATAGGTTGACAAAAGGATTTCTCAAGGATACGCTAAGGGGGTCGTCGGAGCATCAGCTTTGTGGATGCTACACTCCACGGCGACGCCGATTCGCGCGCTGCAACGATGCGGCCGTGTAGAGAGGGAATTGCGATGACGTTCGCGACGACGACGTTTCTGGGCGCGATTGCCGGCTTCACGATCTTTCTCGGGCTACCGATCGCGCGACTACGAAACCTTCCACGCGCCTGGCAAGCGTTGCTCAATGCGACGGCCATCGGCATCCTCGTATTCCTCCTCTGGGATGTCATTACCAAAGCGACTGAACCGATCCATACCGCGATTGATGGGGCGAAGGAGGGCAATGCGGGGACGTTTGCTCTGCTGCTCGCGCTCTTTGTCGGTGGTTTCGGCATCGGACTGCTCAGTCTCGTCTATTTCGAGCGGCAATTCATTCGTCGTGCGGCGGCGGATGTCCGGCTCCAAACTGCAACTCCGACGCAGCTGGCGTTGATGATTGCGGTCGGCATCGGCGTCCATAACTTCGCCGAGGGCCTCGCCATCGGGCAGGCATCCCGTTCCGGCGCCATTGCGCTCGCGACGATTCTGATCGTTGGTTTTGCGTTGCACAACGCGACGGAAGGGTTCGGGATCGCTGCACCGATGGCTGCGGAAAGCACGCGCCCCTCGTGGGGTTTTCTGGCGCTTGCCGGGTTGATCGGCGGTGGTCCGACGTTCGCAGGCACGATGCTGGGTTACAGCGTAAAATCCGACGCGATCTTTGTCTTCTGTCTCGCGCTCGCCGCCGGGTCAATTTTCTATGTCGTCGCGGAGTTGCTCAATGTCGGTCGCCGGTTCCAACTGCGCGAACTGGCGATGTGGGGCGTCCTCCTCGGGTTCTTCGCCGCCTATGGCACCGATCTCATCCTCACCTGGGGGGGTGCCTGAACGCTGAACAGAGCGGAAAGGGAAAGACGCGCGGCTCCGAGCCGCGCGTCTTTCGGAATGTGACAGGTTTGGATTACGGGGCGTAGGTCGTCGAGACGGTTCCAGACGCCTTGAACTTCAGGCTCTGGTTCGTCGTCTGCACCGTGAAGGGCTTCCAGACGGGGGAGCTATCGTCGTCCCCTGCGACATCAATCGCAATGCTTGTGGTCGCCTTGTCGCCGCTGATGCCGACCGTGTCGCTGTCAATGTTGATCGCTTGGCCATTGAGCCAGCCCGGCTGATTGCTGTCCCAGTCCCATCCTTCGAGCGTGATTGTTGCCTGACTACCAGAAACGACCTTGACTTCCAGATCAACATTCCGCGCATCGCCGCTCGACCATGACGTCGTGCTGCCGTTGGCCGGGTTGAAGGAGATCATGTCCGCATCCGGGTACATCGCCGGGGCGCTCCCGTTGACTCTCAGGTTGAAGACGAGTTCGCCGGGGCCGAAGGTGTCGCTGTCATCAATAACGGTAATCGCGTTGATCGTCGTCACGTATCGTTTGAGCGTCGTGACCGTTCCGGTCTTCTGCGCGTCGGCGCCGACCAAGCCTTTCGCGGCATTGATCAGGTAGTGGTAGGTCGTTCCGGAGTCAAGTCCGGTGAACTCCACCGTGTGGTTGTAGTCTTTGCCGCTGAACATGCTGGCGACGACGTCGCCCGGATCGTACACGAGGTCCCCACTCGCGTTTTTCTTCGGAGCGACCTTGCTGAGTTGCACCGTCACGATGGACGATTGACTGTCGAAGATCACGAGGCCAATACCCCGACCGGCCATATCAACGTGGCTCTTGGGCATTCGCGGTGAATCTCATTGCGGGTAGAGCAGTCGCTGACGCAGCAAATCGAACTTCGCCCGCCCGTACATCTGCCGCTTCAGTGTCTTCAGTCGGTTGATGTGCCCTTCCGTCGGTCCGTTGCTCCA
>JBBSFO010000582.1:0-3605 GCA_038238655.1 Thermomicrobiales bacterium
GTTCCACGAACATCCGGCTCTGACGAAGGCTGCTCCCCCTCTCCATCGCGGGTGCCCTCTGGGCAGTGAGAGGGGGCCGGGGGGTGAGGTTCCTACGGTTTCGCGGTCGGTGTGGCGGTCGTGCCGGTACTGGTGCCACCGGCGGGAGCGCTGGGAGCGGTCGGTGTCCCCGCTGCATCAGACGCTGCGGGTGTCCCCACGCCGGGCGTGCCGTTCGGTTCCGGCGGCGTCGGGATGGGCGGCGGGGTTGGGGTTGCGGGGGCACCTGCGGGGGCCTCGAAACCAGCCGGGGGCGATGGGAACGGCGTCGGGAGGGACTGCTTCAGTTTCGCCTTTGCCGTCTCGGCAGAGAGCCAGTCCGCGAACTGCTTATCACGCAACTGGCGGTACACCATGTCCTCAAACTCGCGGTCCGCCGGGTGATCCGTCACCTTGATAATGTGCCAGCCGAAGTCCGTCTGCACGGCATCGCTGACGCCATTGACGGGTAGAGCGAACGCCGCGTCCTCGAATGGCTTGACCAGAATACCGTGCGGGGTGTAGCCGAGATCGCCGCCATTCGGCTTCGTGCCCTGATCGGTACTCAGGTCCTGAGCGACGGCTTGGAAATCTTGTCCTTGCGTGACGACGCGATTGCGGGCATCCTGCGCCGCCTCTTTCGTCGGCAGGAGGATATGATAGACATGCACTTCTTCGCCGTGTGTCGGTGTCTTCGCTTCGACCGCTTCGCGCGCTTTCTGACGGGCGAGCGCGGGCTTGATAATGAGTCGTTTGTAGTCGCTCAGATTGATGCCCGCGTCCTTTTGCCGCTCCTTAACAAAGTCGCCGAGCGAGGCAGTTGATGTCGAGCGGGCGTCCTGATTCGTCGGTGTCTGCGTCGGCACCGGCGTTTCGGTCAGTGGGGAGGTGGCGGTCGGCGGCGTGTTCGGCGTCGGCGTCAAGGCCGATGCGGTCGCCGTGCCGGTGGCGTTTGCCTGCGCGGTCACGGTCGCGCCTTGCACGATAGCGACGGAGGTCTGCGTCGCTTGCGCGGTAGCAGCGTCCGCTGTCGCCTGCTTCGTCGGATTGAGGGTCGGCGAGGGCGTCGGCGAATTGAGCCGTACGGGCGAGAAGCGCTCCGCCACCGTATCGTCCACTTCGGCATCCGTGATCGTCACACCGATGCCGGGCAATCCGTCGAGGACGATCCAGTCCTCGGTCATCGTTTGCAGTGTCGTCGGATCTACGTCGGCGCTACGAATGTTCTTGATCTCGTTCTGTGCGCTTTGCGCCGCAAGCTGGATCTGTTGCGGATTCCCCTGCCCGGATTGCGCCTGGAAGGAATACTGCTGCAGCCGCTCGAGCAACGTGTTGCGACGGACCTTCCAGTAATCGCTACGGATGATTTTGTGGCTGTTCACCGAGGCGATGACTTCGTGCGGGATGAGATAGTAAAACCGCAGCGTTCCGAAGCCAACAATGAATACGAGCAATGCGCCGAGTGCGGACATGCTGATGAAAAGGATTTTCCGCTGCCGCGCCTCGCGCTCGCGACGCGACCGCCGACGGCGCGCCTCCGGCCCGGACGGCGGGGCGGCAAGAATCGAATCACGACGGGAATTGCGCGGCATAGCGCTCCTCTGGAGCGAGGACTGAGGACTGAGGACTAAGGACTAAGCCGAATCAGCTTAGTCCTTAGTCCTGTTCCCTTAGTCCTCGTTATGACTGTCGGCCACCGGAGACGAAGGGAAGCAGCGCGAGATGCCGGGCCCGCTTGATGGCGACGGCGAGAGCGCGCTGGCGCTTCGCGGACAGGCCGGTCTTGCGACGCGGCTCGATCTTGCCACGCTCCGAAAGGAATCGGCGTAGACGGGCAACGTCCTTGTAGTCAATCTCATCAACGCCATCGGCGGCGAAGATATCTACACGACGGCGGCCACCGCCACCACCACTGAACCGGCCACCGCCGCCACCGAAGCGGCCACCGCCGCCGCCGCCACCGCCGCCGAATCGTCGGCCACCGCCGCCATCACCACCGAACCGACCTCCTCCGCCTCCGCCGCCGTCACCACGGCGGTCATCGGAGCGAGGGGGACGGTTGTCACCACTCGGCGCGCTTTCGTTCGATGCCCCTTGCGGGCGTTGCTGATCAGCCATGGGCTATTTCCTCCTGATGTTTATACGTTATCGGTACTGAATGCCTAGAAAGGCACGTCATCGAACTCTTCGGACGCAAAGGTCTCGTCGTCGCCGGTCGGTTTCTTTGTCTGCGGTTGCTGCTGCGGGCGCTGCGGGCGTTGCGGTTGCGCGCTCGCCCCATCGCCCCAGTCGTCCGCGCCTTCGCCACCCTCGCCGCGGCGATCGAGCAGTGTCAGGTCATTGGCGACGATATCGTACGATGTCCGCTCGACCCCCTGATTATCGGTATATTTTCGGGACTGGATGCGGCCCTCGACGTACACCTTGCTGCCTTTATGGAGACTCTGGGAAGCCAACTCCGCCATCCGCTCCCAGGCAACAATGCGGTGCCATTCCGTTTCGTCCGTCCAGTTGCCGTTCGTATCCTTCCGGCCGCGCGAGGTTGCAAGGCTGAAGTTGGCGACCGGCTGGCCGCTCGGTGTATATCGCAGTTCTGGCTCGCGCCCGAGATTGCCGACCAAAATCACCTTGTTGACACTGTATCGCGCCATCGCCGTGCTCCTCGCTGCCCTACACGCGGGCGGGTTCGCTCTCGTTCTCGTCCTCGGCGGCGGGCGTTTCCGCCGTCGGCGGTTCAGTCAAATCCTCGCCCTGTGGCCCGGTAGTGAGATCGGTATCGGTGTCCATGCTCGCACCGCTCGGCGCGGCAACCGCCTCGCCTTCCGTCGCACCTTCCGCTGCTTCACCCTCGGTTGCTTCGCCCTCAGCGCCCTTCTTCGGCTTCTTCGGCTTCTTCGGCGTATAGGTCGTCACAAGGCTGCGCAGCACCTGATTGTTCAAGCCCAGATCGCGCTCCAGATCGCCAATACCTTCGGGATTGAGCGTGCAGAGGTACAGGGCATAGAAACCGTCGCGGAAATCGCGGATCGGGTATGCAAGGCGGCGACGCCCCCAGGGCGAGACCGTTGTCAGTTCCGAAACTTCGCCGCCGCCGGTCGTGATGTAACCGGAAACCCGTTCGAGTGCGGCCGGCATCTCGTCTTCCGCAATGTCAGGGGCAAAAACAACCATCATTTCGTATGTGCGCACCGTTCCTCCCTTTCCGTGGAGTAAATCGCCCCACCACTGGTCATCGCGCGGCGGTGCAAGCCGCACGTGGGTGGAGCGGAAAGGCATCGTAAAGGCGGGCCACGCGGCCCGCAGCGCATGGCAGTCTACGCGACTGGCGCAGTACTGTCAATGCCACCATTTGCAGCAACCAGGGCTTATGCGTTCTCGCTGTCGGATGCTGAGAGAGGCAGAAAGAACGCTCCTTTGCTACGATTTTCGTGTCGAAGCGAAGATCAATCACAAAGGAGCGACTGATGCAGTCTATGGCGTCGTCCCTGCCGGAAGCAACCGGGGCGTCGGTGCGCGCGCTTTTGCCCCTCGATCTCCTCGCCGCCTTTGCGCGCGTTCCCGATCCCCGCCGCGCGCATGGCAGACGA
>JBBSFO010000583.1:0-3600 GCA_038238655.1 Thermomicrobiales bacterium
GCCCGGCGCGGTGCGCTGGTTGCTGACGAATGCGCCACCCTCACCCTTGGCGCAGAAGCCGAGTTCTTCGAGCGACAAGAGCACGGTGTAGGTGAATGAGTCGTAGATCATCGCCAGATCGAGATCGGCGTGCTTCACACCAGCCATCTCGAAGGCGCGCCGCCCGGAGTGCCGCGCCGCGAATGCGGTCAGACTCGGCATCTGCGAGATCATCGCGTGGTCGTGACCCTCGCCGACACCGAGCACGGCAATCGGCGTCTGCTTCAGGTCGCGCGCCCGCTCGATAGAGGTCATCACGTATGCGCCGCCCGCGTCGGTGACGAGGCAGCAATCGAGCAGATTGAAGGGCCACGAAATTAAGCGGGAATTCAGCACATCCTCGATCGTGATCGGGTCGCGCATCATCGCTTTCGGGTTGAGCATCGCCCACTTGCGCGTCGCCACCGCAATCTCCGCCAGTTGCTCCTTGGTCGTGCCGTACTCGTACATATGGCGCGAGCAGGCCATCGCGTAGGCACCGACGGGCTGCGGCAAACCAAAAGGCGCTTCGAACTGGTTGCGGAGCGCATCGGGCGAGGAGGGATAGCCCGGCATGCCGACCCGCGAGCGCCCGCTCTCACCGTGCGTGACCAGCGCCACCTCGCACCGCCCGGTCGCAATCGCCGTGGCGGCGTGCGCGATGTGGATGACGAACGACGAACCGCCGACTGCCGTCGTGTCCGTCACCTTCGGCTCGATGCCCAGGTATTCGCCGAGTTCGAGCGTCGAAATCCCGGCGGTGAACAGCCCGTCCACATCGTCCTTGGTCAGCCCCGCCTCCGCCAGCGCGGAGCGCGCCGCCTCGGCATGCAACATGATCGCCGGCTTATCCGGCACCCGCCCGATCTGATCCGACTCCGCCACCCCGACGATCGCCGTCTTCCCCGAAAGACTCTCCATGCGTTGCCCACCTTTCTACAAACCGTCTCAAAACCGCTGAGGCATTCCGGGACGTGAGCGCAGACTCGATTCCGTGTAGCCCGACGTATACCTCATCAGAGGATGGGGTCTGCTCTGACATTCCACGGCCCACCCGACGCGGCGACCGCGTTAGCTCAGGGGCCGCTCGTCTGCGAGCTCCATGCCATACTTCGCTGCCAGCCCCGACAGCACCGACGCATCCGCTTCCTCCAACAGCGCCGCCCGCTCTGCGAAGTACCCCTCCATCCCCGGCGGGGTGAACCACGCCAGATACCGCGCCGGTCGCGTGCCGGGGTTGACCGTCGCGTGCAGCACCCCGCGCGGCACGAACAGGTAGGTGCCCGCGCTCGCATGCACCGTGCGCCCGCCGATCGTGAAGAGCAATTCGCCTTCGAGGATGTACCACGCCTCGTCCTCGCCCGCGTGCCGGTGGGCGCGGGCACCCATCTGCGGCCGGTCGGGGTCGGTCGCGGGCGGCACGGTGAGCTCCATCAGGCCGAACGCGCCGTTCGTCTCCGCACCGCGCGCCAGGTAGGTGATGGTGCCGCCATTGGGGCGCGGCACCTGCGTCCCGCCATCGGGCAAGACCACGACCACCCCGCCCTCCGTGTCCATCCGTTCCCTCCTCCACCGTTGATCGAGACAAGAAAGTAGCGCGTAACGAGTGGTTCGTGCTGTCTCGTTACTCATTACTCGCTACTCGTTACTTCCCTACACCCAAGTCAACTCGTGATACGGTTCGATTTTCGTGCCCCAGAAGCTGAGGCCGTTGCCGACATCCACCCACGCGCCCGGCGGAATATTCTCGATCTCCTTACTGAAGTCCGACCGGTTCTTCTGCTCTTCGAGGTCGGGGCTGAACGCTTGCGGGATCACCGTGCAAAGTTCTTCGACCGTCCAGCGATGGTCGGCGCGCAGGGTCTTGATGATCTTCGGCTGGGCCATCAGAGCGACGTTGTAGCCAAAAGAGCCGAAGATGTGCCCGTTGATCTCCTGCGCGGCGTCGCTGGCGAGGAAAGCGATTAGCGGCGCGACATTATCCGGGTCGCGCTCGGTGCCTTTCGCCAGCTCACTCGGCATTTTGCCGGTATGCGCGACCGCCTGCACCGCGCGCGGGATCGAGTCAATCATCCGCGTGTGGCCGGTTGGCAGGATGGCATTCGCGGTCACGCCATAGCGCCCGAGACCGTTGGCGCAGCTGAGCGTCAGGCCGATGATGCCCGCCTTCGCAGCGGCGTAGTTCGGCTGGCCCGGCGCACCGAATGCCGATGTGGACGAGAAGTTGATCAACCGGCCCGACCGCTGCTCGCGGAAGCGCACCGATGCGTGGCGGGAGGTGTTGAACGTTCCCTTGAGGTGAACGTTGATGACCGCAAGCCATTCTTCCTCGGCCATGTTGAAGATCATCCGGTCGCGCAGGATGCCCGCGACATTGACGACAATGTCAATCTTGCCGAAGGTGTCCACCGCCTGCTGAATCATTCCCTCGGCAGCCTCGTAATCAGTGACCGAATCGGTATTGGCGACCGCGTTACCACCTGCCGCCGTGATCTCTGCCGCTGTCTGGGCGGCGGGGCCGGTATCCACGCCATGCCCGTCGAGGCTCGCGCCGAGATCGTTGACGACAAGCGACGCGCCTTCCTGCGCGAGCAGGAGCGCGACCCCCCGGCCAATCCCCCGGCCCGCACCAGTGACGAGCGCGACTTTTCCATCGAGAAGGCCCATTATGCGTTCTCCCTTACTTCTTCTCGCTCTTCGCGTCGTAGTACGCGCTGCGCTCCCATAGTTCCACGCCGGGCGCGATCTCTGCCCAACTCTCCGGGTCCGCCTGCATCGCGGCGGTGCCGCGCGCCGGTCGCTCCATTCCCGGCAATTGCACCGACTCAGGCAACTTCACCGCGTCGCCGATGTGCTTGGGGACGATGTCCGCCAGTTCGGACGGCTTCCACCGCCGCTCTGCCTGAAAAACGTCCGCGAGTTCCCAGTGGGAGTACATCTGGATGACGTTGCCGCGCACGCCGAAGAACTGCCCGTTGACGTTCGCCGCGTCGTCCGTACCGAGGTAGGCGACCATCGGCGCGACATTTGCGGGGTCGCCCTCCGTCCCCTCCGCCAGTTCGCTCGGCGCTTTGCCTTCGTGCTCGTTCGCGAACTGCTGGCCGCGCGGCGTGGAGTCAATCATCCGCGTCGTCGCACCGGGGAGGATCGCGTTCGCCGTCACACCATATTTGGCGAGGCTGTTGGCGAGCACGGCGGTGAGGCCAAGGATGCCATACTTTGCCGCGCCGTAATTCGGCTGTCCCGGGCTGCCCCACGCCGACACACTGGAGAAGTTGATAATCCTGCCGCTCCCCCGCTCGCGGAAGTGCGCCGCTGCGTGGCGGGACGTATTGAATGTGCCATTGAGATGCACGGCGACGACGATGTCCCACTCCGCCTCGCTCATGTTGAAGATCATCCGGTCGCGCAAGATGCCCGCGACATTGACGAGGATGTCCAGCTTGCCGAAATTATCAATCGCCTGCTGCACCATCTCGCCCGCCGCATTGTAGTCCGCGACGGAGCCGGTATTGGCGACAGCGTTGCCGCCCGCCGCCTTGATCTCATTGACGACCTGCTGGGCGACCGACACATCGGTCC
>JBBSFO010000584.1:0-3599 GCA_038238655.1 Thermomicrobiales bacterium
CCCCCCCCCGACCGGCGGGGGGCCGGCTCCCCCCCGCCACCACAGATCAATCGCCCGCTGCGGCGCGCTCCGATACGGCTCCAGAGGCGATGATACCATCGGCACGTAGATCATCCAGTTCGGCGTCGGTCACGCCGATCTCACGGAGAATTTCGTCGGTGTGCTGGGCAAACAAGGGCGGGCTGCGGTAAATCGCGCCGGGCGTCGCGCTCAGTTTGACCGGCAGGCCGAGCAGGCGCACGCTGCCCATCGTCGGGTGCGGCCGCTCGACGACCATCTCGCGATGCAGAATTTGTGGGTGTTCGAGGCTCTGCGCCATGTCGTAGATCGGGCCGCAGGGGATGCCATGCGCGTTGAGGATTTCCTCCCACTCGTCGGAGGTGTGCGCCTGCAACTTCCCGTTGATCAGCTCGGCCAGTTCGGCATTGTGCGCGAACCGGCCACCATTCGTCGCGAAGCGGGGATCGGTCAGCCACTCGGGCGCGCCCACGACGTTGCAGAAGGCATTCCATCGCTTGTCGCCCGTCGCACCGAGGATCACCCATCCATCTTTCGTGCGGTATGCGCCGTACGGTGCGTTGATCGGATGATGGTTGCCCGCCGGTGGGGGCACACCCGCACCATTCAGGTAGCGCACCGCCTGGAAACCGAGCATCCCGACCATGCTTTCCAGGAGCGATGTTTCGACGCGCTGGCCGCGCCCCGTCCGCTCGCGCGCCATCAGCGCGGCGAGGATACCGTACGCGCCGATCAGGCCGGTGAAAAGGTCCGCAACGGGAATGCCGACGCGCACCGGTTCGCCGCCCTCAAACCCCGTCACACTCATCAGCCCGGAAAACCCCTGAATGATATTGTCGAGGCCGGGGCGGGTCGCGAACGGGCCGTCCGCCCCGAAGCCGGAGAGCGATGCGTAGATGATGCGCGGGTTCGTGGCAGAAATCGTGTCGTAGCCGATGCCGAGCGCGTCCATCACGCCGGGGCGGAAGTTCTCGACGACGACATCCGCCGTTGCGGCGAGGCGGCGGAAGAGCGCCTGCCCTTCCGATCCCTTGATATCCATCGCCAGCGACCGCTTGTTCCGGTTGGCGGACAGGAAAAAGGCGCTCTCGCCCGCCTCCATCGGCCCGCTTGCATCGAAAAAGGGCGGCCCGGCGGCCCGTCCATCCTCGCCACGCTGTGGGTTCTCGATCTTGATCACATCCGCGCCGAGATCGCCGAGGAATTGCGCGCACGTCGGCCCCGCCAGATGCCGCCCGAGATCGAGCACGCGCACCCCCGAAAGCGGCATCATCGCCTGTGCATCATCTCCCATGCCACAAATCCCTCCCTGTCATCATCGAAACCGGGGAGAACCGCAGAGGCGCAGAGAGCGCAGAGAACACAGAGGAGAGGAGGAAAATAGGGGAATCAATCCTCTCGCTTTTTCTTTCCTTCCCTCTCTTCTCTGCGTTCTCTGCGTCTCTGCGGTTCTCCCCGGTTTCGCCTACTTCCCCTGCCAGTTCGGCTTGCGCTTCTCCAAAAATGCGCTGACGCCCTCGTGGAAGTCGTCGCTTGTATACGCTTTGACGATCAGATCGCTGCTGTGTGGCGGGCGGCGGGCGGCCAGAATGCGGGCGACGGACTCTTTGGTGATCTGGATCGTCAAGGGCGCATTGCCCGCGATCTGCTCCGCCATCTCCTGCACATGCTGATGCAGCATCTCCGGTTCGACGAGTTCACTGAACAGCCCGACGGTATGCGCCTCGTTCGCGTCCATCAACCGGGCGCGGAAGATCATCTCTTTCGTGCGCGACGGGCCGATCAGGTCCACGAGGCGAGCATACGCCCCCATGCCGAGGGCATTGCCGAGCGTGCGGGCAATCGGAAAACCGAAGCGGGAGTCCGGCGTCGCGATACGAATGTCGCAGACCATCGCCAGCGCCGCCCCACCGCCAACGACGAAGCCCCGGATCGCCGCGATCGTCGGGCGTTCCAGTGTTTCGAGCGCCGCGATCACCGCGCCGATCCGCGCCTCGTAGTCGAGCGCGTCCTGCGCGTTCGTGAACGACGTGAACTGGCTGATGTCCGTCCCCGCGACAAACGCCTTGTCCCCTGCGCCCGTCAGCACAAGCACGCGAATCTCGGGCGTCGCGGTGACGTGCTCGCAGACACGGACAAGCGCGTCGTACATCGCAAAGGTCATCGCGTTGCGCGCCTCGGGACGATTGAACGTCACCCACGCGACCGGCCCGCGCCGCTCGAACAGGACATTGGGGGTTCCGGTCTCCATCGTTTCTCCCTTGATTGTGCGTTCGGCTCAGTCGTTACTATGCCCTATAGCAGATTCGCGCAGCGACGTAAACCTTTTGGACGGAAACGGAAACCGGGGAGAACCGCAGAGACGCAGAGGACGCAAAGAAGAGAAAGTGAGGAAAAAGAACGGGAATGTGCGGATCAGCCACCGTTCGCGGAGTTCCTTATCATAAGATACCATCGCGGCTTCGTTGACAACCTTCGTGCCTGCCGTACACTGACGTTATTCCAAATCGGCGCGAGCCGCCGTAGCGTCTGGAAAAAGACGATGTGCGGCGGGCATGTGAAAGCGGGATGCAATGAGCCTGATGCTGTATGACGAACGACTTTCCTACGTGCATGGGGCGAGCGATGTGCCGATGATCGGCGTGCCGATTGGCGATTTGCTTGATCGGGTCGCGGCACAAGTACCGGAGAACGAAGCACTGGTTTCCTGCCATCAGGGCGTGCGCTACACCTACCGCGAGTTTCGCGCGCTTTGTGACCGGTTTGCGCGCGGCCTGCTGGCGCTCGGCATCCAGAAAGGCGACCGCATTGGCATCTGGGCGACTAACCACGCCGAATGGGTTGTCGCCCAGTTCGCGACGCCGAAGATCGGCGCGATCCTCGTCAACCTCAACCCTGCGTACCGCGTCTACGAACTGGAGTACGCACTCAACCAATCGGGCTGCGCCGCGCTGATCATCGGGCCGCCATTCAAGTCCTCCGACTACGCCGCCATGCTGCGCGAAACCTGCCCTGAACTCGATGGCGCGGAACCGGGCAACCTCCACGCCGCGCGCGTCCCGGATCTCCGCACAGTGATTACCTTCGGTTGCGAAACGCCCGGCGCGCACCACTGGGATGACGTGCTGAAAAAAGCAACGCGCATTTCGCCGGAAGAACTGGCGCGCGTGCAGGATGAGCAGCAGTTCGACGACCCGATCAATATCCAGTACACCTCCGGCACGACGGGGTTCCCGAAAGGCGTCACACTCTCGCATCACTCGATCCTCAACAACGGCTTCTTCATCGGCGAATACATGCGCTTCTCGCCCGATGACCGGCTCTGCATCCCTGTTCCTTTCTACCACTGCTTCGGCATGGTGCTCGCGAACCTCGCCTGCGTCACCCACGGCGCGACGATGGTTATCCCCACGCCTGGCTTCGACGCGAAGAGCGCGCTCGCGGCCGTCGAGCAGGAGCAATGCACCGCACTCCACGGCGTTCCGACGATGTTCATCGCCGAACTAGCGCACCCGGAATTCGAATCGTTCGATCTTTCGTCGTTACGGACCGGCATCATGGCTGGCTCGCCCTGTCCCGTC
>JBBSFO010000585.1:0-3582 GCA_038238655.1 Thermomicrobiales bacterium
GTGACGACCGAGATCGGCGGGCTGTGCGGCATCTCGCTCGCGCCGCTCGGCAGCGCCGACACGCCCGCCGCCGCGACCGTCGTGCGGGATGTGGCGAAGATCGGTATGCAGCGAACGTGGCTCGGGCTGGCGGATTTGTATGCGCGCGTCGAGCAAACGGGGCTGGCGTGCAACTACGCCTCGTTCGTCGGGCACGGCGTGATCCGCGCCGCCGTGATGGGCTACGACGATCGCCCGCCGACACATGACGAGCGCGCGGCGATGCGGAAACTGCTCCGGCAATCCATGGCGGACGGCGCGCTCGGCCTTTCCACCGGCCTGATCTATCCGCCCGGCATCTTCGCCCAAACCGAGGAGATCACGGAACTCTGCGGTGCGCTCCGCGAGACGCATGGCCTGTACACGAGCCATATCCGCAACGAAGGCAACGCCCTGCATGAAGCGGTGGACGAATTCGTCACCGTTTGCCGCGAGGCCGGGGTGCGCGGTCAGATGTCCCATCACAAGGCGGACGGCAAGGCGAACTGGGGCAAAGTGCACGGCAGTCTCCAGCGACTCGACGATGCCCGCGCCGCCGGGATAGACGTGATGTGCGACCAGTACCCGTACACCGCGTACTCGACCGGGCTGGCGATGGTGCTGCCGCCGTGGGCGCTCGATGGCGACCGCGCCGCCGTCCTCCGCCGCATGGATGACACCGCCGCGCGCGACCGCATCCGCGCCGACATCGCCACCGGCCTGCCCGGTTGGGAGAACATGGCGGTGGAGTCCGGCTGGGAAAATATGGTCGTCACGGGCGCGCCGCATATGCCGGAGTGCGCCGGGAAAAGCCTCACGGAGATTGCGGCGATGCGTGGGGGCGATGCAGTGGACGTGACGTGCGCCCTGCTGATCGCGCACCAGACGGATGTCAGCATCGTCGGCCACAGCATGGACGAAACCGATGTCGAGACCGTGATGCGCTGGCCGCTGACCAGCATCGGCTCCGACGGCTCCGCGCTCGCGCCGTATGGGCCGCTCGGCGCGGGCACGCCGCACCCGCGTTCCTACGGGACGTTCCCGCGCGTCCTCGGCCGCTACGTGCGCGAGCGCGGCACGCTGACATGCGAAGAAGCGGTCTACAAGATGACGGGCCTGCCCGCCGCGCGCCTGAACCTGTCGCAGCGTGGTTTGCTACGCAGCGGGTATTGGGCGGACATCGCGATCTGGGACGCCGCGACGATTGCCGACACCGCGACCTACGCCGCGCCGCATCAGTACCCGCTCGGCATCGCGCAGGTGATCGTCAACGGTACGGTCGTCATCAACGAGCGGGGTGAACAATCGGGCGCGCTGCCGGGCCGTATCTTACGTCACCACGAATACACCGGCGCGGTGCGATAAGGAACGGGCGGCGCGTGATCGCCTGCGTCTATGCTATGCTGCCGCACCGGTGCGTATGGCGAAGAATTACGAAGGAGCGACGGGTGATCGAGGGTGTCGAAGTCAAGAAGCTCACGACCTTTGCCGACGAGCGCGGCGCGCTGACCGAGATCGTCCGCAACGACGATCCATTCTTCCCCAAGTTTGGGCAGTGCTACTTTTCCGTCTCGTACCCCGGCGTCATCCGTGCCTGGCATTACCACAAGAAGCAGACCGATTACTTTTGCTGCATCAAGGGCATGATCAAAGTACCGCTCTACGACGACCGCGAAGGTAGCCCGACGCGCGGCGAGATCAACGAGTTCTTTATCGGCGAGCGGAATCTCGCCGTCGTCAAAATCCCTATCGGCGTGATGCACGGTTTCAAGGTCGTCGGCAACGAACCCGCCTACCTCCTCAACCTCCCGACCGAGCCGTATCGCCGTGACGACCCGGACGAGTACCGCGTCGCCTTCGACACCCCCGAAATCCCCTACGATTGGACGATCAAGTTCCATTAATCCGGCAGATGAGCGTTGCTGGTAGCCCACACCGCTATATAATGCCGGTGAAATCGGGAAGTATGACTTTCGGAGGAACCTGTACTATGGCAGCAGCCCCAAAACTCGTTCGCATTCAGGAGAAAGGGCAAGTCACTTTGCCTGCCGAATTTCGGCGCAGCATGAATTTGAAGAAAGGTGATCTCGTCGCGGTAACGCAGACGGATGAGGGCGTACTTTTTACGCCCCAAGAAGTACTGGCCAACACGTTGCTCGATAAGATCGGCCAACTCTTGCGCGAGCAAGGACTGACTTTGGAGGAATTGATCGAGTCTGGGAGAGAAGAACGCGGTAAGATTCTCGAAGAGAAGTATGGCATCCCAAACACCTAGCGTCTTTCTCGATTCGAGCGTTCTCATCGCCGCAGCAGTCTCCGCGAAAGGTTCCGCCCGCGACCTTGTTAATCGAGGCATCCAAGGACAGTGTATTCTGGTTATTTCCTCGGACGTAATCGAAGAATGCGAGCGGAACCTTCGTCTCAAAATGCCGAAAGCATTGCCCCTCTTTATCGCGTTTGTCGGTCTCCTGCCCGATCCCGTTGAGCCAGTAAATGCAGTCGTTCTCAAAGTAGCGAAAATTATTGAGGCCAAAGATGCCCCCATTGTCGCCGCTGCAATAGCGGCGCAGGCAGAGTATCTTGCCACGTACGACCGAAAGCATCTCTTGGTGAAGAAAACCGAGATTAAAGGAACGTTCGGCATCATCGTCGCGACGCCCGACGAAATACTCGCGACCTTCGCGTAACTCTCTGCGTCGGTCGCGAAAATGGCGACGCGACTACCACGGCAATTACCCCGCAACAGGGTGAAGGAATTCGCGAACCGTCGCGTTGTATCGGTCGGGTTGCTCCATATTGTTGAGATGGCCAACGCCGGGGAAGATGACCTTGCGGGCATTGGGAATCTCCCCGATCAGTCGGGCGCCGATGGCGGGTGAGGTCACTTGGTCCTGCTCGCCGCAGAGGACGAGCGTAGGCACGCGGATGCGTGGCAGGACGGCGCGCACATCGGCGCGGGCGAGCGCAATCGCCGCACTGCGGAAGCCGGCGGGGTGGAGTTGCGCGAGCATCACCTCGACCTCCCGGAGCACATCGGCGGGCGGATCGGGGGCAAGCAGGTGCGGCGCGCGCGCGCGGGCATATTCGGCGGGCGTCATCGTCTCCATCGCGCGCAGCCGTGCCTGGAGCCGCGTCTCGCCATCGTCGCGCGTAACATCACCGCCGAGCGTCGTGTCCGAAAGGATCAGCGATGCCGCGCGGTCGGCGTAGCGGTCATAGAATTCCTGCGCGAGCACGCCGCCCCACGACTGACCCAAAAAATGGGCCTTCGGGATGTCGAGGCCATCGAGGAAGCCCGCGAGGCAGTCGGCGTACTCCGCCATCGTCCAGTCGTGCGGCGGATCGGACGAGCGGCCATAGCCCGGCGCATCCCACGCGATCACATCGAATGCGTCGGCAAGCCCAGCCAACTGCGGCCGCCACGCGGAAGCATTCGCGCCGATCCCATGCAGCAGCACGAGCGGCTGCCCCTGCCCCGCGCGATCATAGGCGATCGCCAACCCGCACACCGTAACGTACCCTGCCATTACCATCTCACCCTCCACTGCAGGCAAGCCGATTGAA
>JBBSFO010000586.1:0-3581 GCA_038238655.1 Thermomicrobiales bacterium
GAGACGAACCCCGATAAGCGCAAGGCGATCTATCTCCAGGCCGAGCAGAAGATCATGGAGGACGCCGTCTTTTTGCCGATGGTGGACGAACTCTCGATCTGGGGCTTCAAGGCGAATGTCAGCGGCCTCACCTTCGACGGCTACACCTACCCGCACTTCTCGGACGTTTCGCTGACGAAGTAAGGAATACATCGAACCACCAAGACACCAAGAACACAAAGGAATATTTCTCTTGGTGCTCTTGGTGTCTTGGTGGTTCTCCCGGAGCCTGCAATGTCTCGTTTCCTGCTTGGGCGGCTGGCGGCGACGATTCCTGTCCTGCTCGGCGTCTGGTTCCTCGTCTTCATGATGTTGCATCTCGTACCGGGCGACCCGGTGAAAATCATGCTCGCGGACTTCCAGACCAGTCCGCAGCAAATCGAGTTACTGCGTTCCCAGTTGCACCTCGACGACCCTTTGCCGACGCAGTTTGGCCGCTTCGTCGTGAATGCGGCGCGGGGAGATCTCGGGCTTTCGATTCGCTCGAAGCGGCCCGTACGCACGGAGATCGCCGACAACCTCGGTTCGACGCTGCAACTGGCAATCGCCGCCCTGCTGATTGCCATCGTCCTCGGTGTGACGCTCGGGATGATCGCGGCGATCAATCAGAATGGCTGGCTCGACTTCGGGCCAATGCTGCTCGCGCTCTGCGGTGTCTCGATGCCCTCGTTCTGGCTCGGGTTGCTGATGATTTTTCTTTTCTCACTGCGTCTCGGCTGGTTCCCGGCAACGGGCGGCGGCGACTTCAAACATCTCGTCTTGCCCGCGCTGACGCTCGGCCTGAGCGCCTCGGCGATCATCGCGCGGCTCACGCGCTCCTCGATGCTCGAAGTGCTGCGGCAAGAGTACATGACGACCGCCCGCGCAAAGGGGCTGCGCGAAACGCGCGTCGTCCTCCGGCACGGCTTCAAGAACGCGCTGATCCCGGTTGTGACGATCTTCGGCTTGCAGTTCGGCAGCCTGATGGCGGGCACGGTGATCGTCGAGACGGTCTTCGCGCGCCCCGGCATCGGGCGGCTGATCGTCACCGCGATCCTTGCCAAAGATTTCCCGATGGTGCAGGGCATCGTCCTGCTGATCGCAACGACCTACGTGGTCGTCAACCTGATTGTAGACGTCTCGTACGGCGTCCTCGATCCACGCATCCGCGTCGGGTAGCGTGAGTAAGTGAGATCGGTGGGCGCGGGCTTCAGCCTACGCCAGATGCGGCAGGCTGAAGCCCGCCGCCACCAACATAAGGGGCATGATGGCACAGAGCGGAACATTGACCACTGCCACGGAACGCGTCGCACTTCCGACCGCGCGTGTCGGGCGGGGGCGGGCGCTCTGGCAGCGGTTGCGCCGGAGTAAAGGTGCGCTCGTCGGCATCGTCATCCTTGCCGTGCTCGCCATCGTCGCAGTGGCCGCCCCGCTGATCGCGCCCTTCGATCCGATCAAAATCAGCGACAATGCACTCTTCTCACCGGGCAGCCCGTACTTCTTCGGCACAGACCAATACGGGCGGGACATCGTGAGCCGCATCCTCTTCGGCGCGCGGATTTCGCTGACGATTGGCCTGATCTCCGTCGGTATCGCGGCGACATTCGGCGTGACGATCGGCCTGTTGGCGGGCTACTACGGCGGCTGGGTGGACGCGCTCCTGATGTACGTCATCAATGTCATGCTTGCGGTGCCCGGCATCCTGCTCGCGCTCGCCATCGTCACAATCCGGGGCAAGCCGAGCCTGACCAACCTGATGATCGCGGTCGGGATTTCCGGCATTCCAACCTACGCGCGGCTCGTGCGCGGCTCGGTGCTGGCGGCGAAGGAGAATATCTACGTGGACGCCGCACGCGTCAGTGGCGCGCCGACGCGGATCATCCTTGTCCGGCACCTCTTACCGAATGTCATCGCGCCGGTGATCGTCGCGACGACGCTCGGCACAGGCACGGCGATCCTCGCCGCCGCGTCGCTCTCTTTCCTCGGACTCGGCAGTCAGCCCCCGTCGCCGGAATGGGGGCGAATGCTCAGCGAAGGGCGCGGCTACCTGCGCGACCAATGGTGGATCAGCACCTTCCCCGGACTCGCGATCATGCTGACCGTTCTGGCGATGAACCTGCTTGGCGACGGCCTGCGCGATGCCCTCGATCCGCGTCTGCGCCGATGAAACGGTTAGGAGACGGAGCACAGAGCGCACAGAGAACACGGAGTGGAGAAAAAGAAGTGAAGATGAATCCTTCCCCGTTTCCTCTCTGTGCGCTCTGTGTTCTCCATGTCCTCTGTGCTGCTTTGACTATCCCATAAAGGAGACGAACGATGGCAAACGCGCATCCACCGACGATCCCGATTCTCGGCCCACTCACGGCAGGGACGACGCAGCGACACATGGTGACGCTCCCCGGCACGGCGCTCGCGGATGAAGCCCGGCCGGTGACGACGATCACGGGCGCGAAGCCCGGCCCGGTACTCTTCGTCGGCGCGGGCGTCCATGGCGGCGAATATCCGGCGGTCGAGACGGTCATCCGCCTCGGTACACGGCTGAACGCGGCGGAGATCAGCGGTACCATCATTCTCATGCCGGTGCTGAATCTGCCCGCCTTCTGGAAGCGCAGCATGTTCGTCTGCCCGGTGGACAACGTTAACCCGAACCGTGTCTTCCCCGGCGACCCGGGCGGCACCTATAGCGAGCAGATGACGCACGCGCTCGTCAACGAATTCATCGTCCACGCCGATGCCTACATTGACTTGCATGGCGGCGACATCCCGGAAGACCTCGTTCCCTTCAGTATTTGCCGCAAGGGCAGCGACCCGGCGGATGTGAAGGCGCTGGAACTGGCGCGCGTCTTCGGCTTGCCATACCTGCTCACCGTGGACCGACCGATCCAGCGGGCGAAAGGATCGTCCAGCTACGTCGCCGCTGCCGAGCGTGGCGTGCCGGGCGTCCTCGCCGAAGCGGGAGGCGTCGGGCAGTTGCAACACGACGCTGTGACGCTACTAACAGACGGCGTCCATCGCGTCATGGCGCATCTCGGCATCATCGAGGCGGCAAAAACCGCCCCAGATGTGCTACCACCGACGATACTCACCGCGTTCGAATGGCTGTACAGCAAAAATGCCGGGATGTTCTATCCGTCTGTCGTCGCCAATGATGAAGTGCAGGCAGGACAGGAGATTGGTACCATCGGCTCGCTCTTCGGCGAAAGGCTGGAAACGATCGTCTCACCCGTCACGGGCCGCGTGCTCTTTTTGACGATCAACCCGGCGGTACTGGCGAACGGGTTGCTGATCGGCATCGGGGTTGCGGAGTGACCCGATCCGCCTGCAGATATGCGCCGTTAGTCGGCGTATATCCGCTGTTTTTCAGGGCGACGCATGGATATGCCCACCGATCTTTGGGCCGATACCCCTTGCCGAGGGCACGATGCTACGTTATGCTTCGGGTCACGCATCAGTTGCATCGTCTTGAACGATACGGTGATGGTTTTCTTTGACCACCGCCAGCGCCAAGCAGAGCGAGGCGCGCAGGATGGTTCCGATGTCAGGCGCGATCGCGGGAGTGGGCA
>JBBSFO010000587.1:0-3580 GCA_038238655.1 Thermomicrobiales bacterium
CCCCCGCTCGCGGAAGTGCGCCGCTGCGTGGCGGGACGTGTTGAATGTGCCATTGAGATGCACCGCGACGACGATGTCCCACTCCGCCTCGCTCATGTTGAAGATCATCCGGTCGCGCAGGATGCCCGCGACATTGACGAGGATATCCAGCTTGCCGAAATTATCAATCGCCTGCTGCACCATCTCGCCCGCCGCGTTGTAGTCCGCGACGGAGCCGGTATTGGCGACAGCGTTGCCGCCCGCCGCCTTGATCTCATTGACGACCTGCTGGGCGACCGACACATCGGTCCCCTCGCCCCCCAGGCCGGTACCGAGGTCGTTAACGACGACCGACGCACCCTCCGACGCGAGCAGCAACGCGATCGCCCGCCCGATACCCCGCCCTGCCCCGGTAACAATCGCCGATTTCCCGTTCAGTTTGCCCATACGTCCTCCTTACTGAAACCGGATCGGCGCAGAGGGCGCAGAGACGCAGAGAACACAGAGAGGAAAGAAGTGTGATTCTCCTTTTCTCATTCTTTCTCCTTGTATTCCACTGCGTCCTCTGCATCTCTGCGGTTCAATCGGTTTCCTCCCAACGGCTCTCTGCCGTGCTAAACCTGCCGGAACTGGATGACGTGCGTTGTGCGGTCCCAGATCGCGAACTGGCCGACCGCGAGTGCACCGGGATTGATGAGATAGCGGCGGCGCGGACTCAGGACAATCCGCCCCCGCGTGATGTCGAGCGACCCGCGCTCGTCCCGCGCCTGACGGAAGTGTGTGTGCCCGGCGAAGGTGATCCGCGCCGTCGTGTCGTGCCGGTGCGCCTCGGCGTGATGGAGCAAACGCGTGAGCGGGCTTTGGTGATGCCCCCATTGCTCCGAATCGTGTGTGAGCAGGACGTCCCCGATCTCGACCTCCTCCTGCAAACCGCTGAGCAATCGGATCGTCTCGTCGTGCAGGTCCACCTCGCCCTTCGCCGCCGCGAGCGCGATCTCACGCTCGTGATTCCCGTATACACCGATGACGCTCCAACCGGCGAAGGCGGCGGCGCAAACGTCCGCCTGCTCGGTGCGATCGAGGAGATCCCCAAGCAGCGCGATGGTCGTCACCCCTTCAGCGCGACACGCTGCCAATGCCTCACGCAGCGTCTCGACCGTCCCGTGGATGTCCGCGAACAGCCCGACTTTGCTCCCGACGTTCATTGCGCCCCGTTCGTTCCTGGCACAATCAAGCAGTCCACCACCCGCGCACCCTTGCCCTGGTCGAAGACAAGCAGCGGGTTGATGTCAATTTCGCTGACCACATCACGCAGATCGAGGCAGAGTTGCGAGAACTTACTCAGGATGTCCACGACCGCATCGCGATCGGCGGGCACCGCACCGCGCGTCCCTTCGAGGATTGCCGCCCCGCGCAACCTGCCGAGCATCGCGCGGCTGTCATGCTCTGTCAGCGGCGGGACACCGAGCGCCACATCCTTCAAAACCTCGACAAAGATGCCGCCCAGTCCAACCGCGACTGCTGGGCCGTAGGCCGGGTCTCGCGTCATGCCGACGATCATCTCGCGCCCGCCGGAAACCATCTCCTGCACGAGCACGCCGCCGAGTTGCGCTTCCGGCTTGTATTTCCACGCATTCGCAACGATCGTCTCGAATCCGCTTCGGACCGCGCCATCGTCGCCGATACCGAGCAGGACGCCGCCCGCCTCGGTCTTGTGCGCGATGTCCGGCGATTCGATCTTGAGGACGACTGGGTAGCCGATCTCCCGTGCCGCCGCGACTGCCTCATCGGCAT
Organism: Thermomicrobiales bacterium; assembly: GCA_038238655.1. GTDB lineage: Bacteria > Chloroflexota > Chloroflexia > Thermomicrobiales > JALYUS01 > JALYUS01. Next base: position 1,774 of record JBBSFO010000587.1, read on the forward strand.
TCGTCGCCAGCCGTTCCCGCGTGACGGGGATACCGTAGAGCGCGAGCACGTCTTTCGCGGCTCGCTCAACGAGCGGCTTCCCGTTCGCGGCGGTGACAAGAGCGCGCGCCTGTTCGGCGACGCCGCTTTCCGTGCCGGACGGGCGGGCGATGGCGCGCCGCGTCCGCTGGTAATCCGCGTAGCGGATCAACGAGCGCACGGCGCGCAGGCTGTTTTCGGTCCCTTGAAGGAACGGGACACCGTCCCAATGCATCGTCGGCTCGACGGGGTCCTGGTCGTACCGGCGTCCGTCCTGCACACGTCCAGTGACCAGCGACATGATGAGAAAGACTTTGTCCGGGAACCGCTCCGGCATTGCCCGCAAAACTTCGCCGATCGGTGTCTGCAGATCAACGCGACTCGGATACGCCTGACCATAGATGACGGTGTGTATGTTCGGGTCCTCGGCCATCGAGACGAGTGAGCCTTCGAGGATCTCCGGCTGCGTCGCCGCCTGCCCCGTCGTGTCGAGCGGGTTGCCGACGGTGCCGTACTCCGGGATGACCGGCTTCAGTTTCGCGACCGTTTCCGGCGCGAGTTGCGGCAAGGAGATACCGAGGTCCTGGCTGAGGTCCGCGACGAGGCCGCACGCGCCGCCGGAAACGAAAATCGTCCCGAGGCCGGGGCCTTTCGGCAGCCGCTTGGCATGAAAGACAGCCAGCGTCTCGATCATTTCATCGAGGTTGTAGACACGAACAACGCCCGATTGCCGCATCATCGCGTCCGCGATCGCGTCCGATCCGACGAGCGAGCCGGTGTGCGCTTGCGCCGCCCGTTTGCCCGCCTCCGACCGCCCGATCTTGAGGACGACGAGCGGCTTTCGTCGCTCCGCCGCCATCTCGGCCACGTGCAGAAACTTCTGGGGATCGCGGAACTGCTCGATGAAGCAGCCAATCACGCGCGTTTCGTCGTCCTCGACGTAATAGCGCATGAAATCCGTCGCGTCGAGATCCGCCTCATTGCCCGTCGTGATAACGTACGAATAGCCGAATTCCCGCTCCAACGGTGGGATGACGACACTGTACGCGAGCAATCCACTCTGGAAAATAATACCAATCGGGCCACGCCGCACATTGGCGTATGCGCCGGATTTGGCAACCAGACTGGCAGGCGTGCTAATCAGGCCGAGGCAGTTAGGGCCGACGACGCGAATGCCCGTCCGCTGAGCAAACTCCCGCACCTCGTCCTGCCGCCGGTGCGCTTCATCGTCGCTTTGCTCGCCAAAGCCACTGGTGATGATATTGACCGCCCCGACTCCCGCACGCTCCGCCTGCCCGAGGACATCGAGCACGAGATTGCTCGGCACAACGACCATTGCGAGGTCCACGCTGCCGGGAATCGCGTCGAGCGTTGGGTAGCACGGCGAACCGAGCACCTCCTGATGACGCGGCGTGACGCCGAAAACATCGCCCTGGTAGCCATTGGCGAGCATCAAGCGATGGATGTTGTATGCGAACCCCGGTCGCGGCGTTGCGCCAACAATCGCCACCCGCTTCGGGTGGAATAACGCATTCATCGCACGCGTGAAGTTTTTTGACTCGCTCGCCGCCCCATTCGTCCCTGTCGCAGCACGCGCGTATGGTGTCTGCGGTGTCGTCGCCATCCCCACATCCCCTCCGGAAAGACGAACAAAATAAGCAAAGGGTGGCGGGGGGGGGGTGGGGGGGGCCAAAAAAGTGCCCGGGACGGACCCCCCCCCCCCCCACGCCGCCCGAAAAAAGAAAAACCCCCCCCGGCGGGGGGGGCGCGCGGGGGGGGGTTGGCCACC
>JBBSFO010000588.1:0-3579 GCA_038238655.1 Thermomicrobiales bacterium
CGCACGCGGCATCCCGGTCTGGTGTGGCGGCATGCACGAATACGGCGTCGGGCGGGCGGCGAATGTGGCGATTGCCGCGCTTCCCGGCTTCACGCTGCCCGGTGATGTTTCCGGCTCCGATAAATACTACGCGCGGGACATCACTACCGTCCCGATCCTGGCCACCGACGGCGCGATCCCCGTGCCGACGACGCCCGGCCTCGGCTACGATGTGGACGAGGATTACGTCCGCGCTCAAACCGTCCGCGCCCTTTCCCGCTCTGCCAGTACCGAGACCTGGCAGGACGGCAACGCGGCATGGGCAGATTGAAACCGAAGATGAACCGCATGCTGCCCAGAGGGTGCCCGGCAGAGGACGCAGAGAACGCAGAGAACACGGAGGGGAGCAAGAGTAAGGACGAAATGAAGATTATCCTTTCTCTTTTACCTTATTTCTCTTCTCTGCGCTCTCTGCGTCCTCTGCGCCTCTGCGGTTTAATCGTTTTCTCCCTCGTCTTTATCGTCGCTTGCGGGGGCGGGAAGGGGACACCGACGCCGGTAGCGTTGACGGCGCAGCAGACCGCGTTGGCACACCTAACTGCCGTGCCGAGCACGCCCGCCGCGCAAGGGCCGACTGTTGCGTCGACACGCGCGGTTATCCCTGTGACTACGAAGGGTTCCGGTAGCAGTGCAGCGCAAACACCGGTGACGAGCGGCGTAGTGACACCCGTGCCAGTGACCGAGACGCCGGGATTGAAGTCGCTGGCGGGCGGCACGACCTACACAAATCCCGCGAAGACATACCGGATTGACCTTCCGCCCGGTTGGGCGCCGCCGATGCCTGATCCCGCAATGCCCGGTCGGGTCATTACGCATGCGTCAAAAGACGCCGAGACACTGACGATCGAGGAAGGCCCCGCGCCGGACGATTGGACACGCCTCGCGCCGCCCGTTGTCGCGGGCATTCTCGATACGTCGTACCGGAAGGGCGCGCCCGGTAGCGCGCTGCAAAATGTCGTGCTCACCGGTATTCGTGGCGCGAGCGATGCCGGGCTGCCGACGTATGATTTCACGTATGCGAATAGCGCGGGCAATGCTTCCACCATCGTCGAGCGCTTTGTCACGCTCACCTTCGCGGGGGCGATCACCGTCACGGCAATCGCCGCGCCTGATGTCGCGAACGCGACGCGCCCGGCGGTCGAAGGAATCGTCGGCTCGCTCGTGCCGCTCAAACTCGATGCCCCGACCCCCGCTGCCCTCGCCCCACCCGCAGGAACCGGCACAATCACTCGCACGGCGTCCGGCCTCGGCATCGCCGTGCCGGTCGGCTGGGTCGCCATCGCACCGCCCGCGACGCCGCCAAATGTCGAGTTCGTCGCCCAGAGCGCGAGCGGCGATCAGCGCGTTCGCATCGTCCGCAAGCAAATCACGGAGAGCACGAAGCTGAACGACTTCGCTGCGACGGTCGCCGGCGAACTGAAAGCAGTCACCGGTAACTATGAGGTCGAGGCGGAGGGCATGAACACGATTGGCGGTGTGCGAACGGTGCGGAATCTCTACCGTGCTACCATCGGTGGCAACGATGTCGTCGGCCAAAGCGTCGCGCTCATCAAGGGCGGTAACGGCTACGTGATCAGCGTTGAGGTGCCCGCCGCACAGTACGACGCAACGCCGGACAACGCGCAGGCGCTCTTTGATCGAATCGAAAGCAGTGTTACGCTCCCGTAGCACGCCCGGAACGAAGAGGAGAAACAATGGCGCAACAGCATGACCAGGCAGCCGTGAGTGCGCACTACACATCGGGAGATCTCGGGGAGAAACTGCTCGCCGCGCTCCGGGCAGCCGGTAAAGACCCCGACGCGCTCGCGCTCGATGACCTCACACCCGTTGATCAGTTCCATCTTGGCGGCAAACCCGCGACGCTCCAACTAATCGAGCGCGCCGGTTTCCAACTGGGCACGCGTGTCCTCGATGTCGGCGGCGGTCTGGGCGGCCCGGCGCGGACGCTGGCGACGGAAGCGGGTTGCATCGTCACCGTCCTTGACCTGTCGGAGGAGTTCTGCCGCGTCGGCACGATGCTCACCGCACGCACGGGCCTCGCTGACGCGGTCACATTCCAGCACGGCAGCGCGCTCGCGATGCCCTTCGCGGACGGGGATTTCGACGCGGCCTGGACGCAGCACGCCACGATGAATATCGCAGACAAAGAGCGGCTCTATGCAGAAATTCATCGCGTCCTGCGGCCCGGCGGGCGGCTCGCCATGCACGACGCGATGGCCGGGCCGGTCCAGCCGATCCACTTCCCCGTTCCCTGGGCGCGCGACGCATCAATCAGTTTCTTGCGCTCCCCCGAAGCAGTGCGCACATTGCTGGCCGATGCCGGGTTCCGCGAGGTCACATGGTCAGACGAGGGGCCAAAGATTCTCGCCGCGCTCCAGAAACAGGCGACGATCCGCACCATAAACGGGCCACTGCCACTCGGAATCCAACTGCTCGTGGGATCGCAGTTCCCAACAATGCTGGAGAATGTCGGGCGCAACATTCAAGAAGATCGTCTCACCATCGTGCAAGCGGTCTTCGAGCGCGTTTGACCGATAGTAGCGCGGTATGCCGTGATCTCTTCGGCCATCGAAATCTGTTGGATACATGCAAAAGGAGCAACAGCGATGCCATCTATCGAGCGCCCTGACGGCACCAGCATCCACTACGAGGTGCGCGGGCACGGTTTCCCGCTCCTCCTCTTTGCCCCTGGCGGCATCAACAGCCAAGTCAGTTTCTGGGCACGCAGCGCCATTAACCCGTTCGAGTTCGCCGATGAGTTCACGGTTATCGGCATGGATCAGCGCAACGCCGAGCATTCGCCCGCGCCCCTCGCCGCCCCGACCTGGGAGGATCACATTGCCGACCAACTCGCCGTCCTCGACGCGGTGGGGATTGGGCGCGCGCTGCTCTGGGGTGGCTGCATCGGCGTCGCGTACGTGCTGCGCTTCGTCCAGGAAGCCCCCCACCGCGTCGTGGGTGCCGTCGGCCAGGACCCCGTCGGCTTGATGGCCGGCGTCAATACCCGCGCTACCTTCTTCCGCATGTTCGAGCCGACCATTGCCGCGAGCAGGGATGGCGGGATGCGCGCGGTGGTCGAAGCGGCCCTCGCCGATCCGCTCTTCGTGCGGAACAACGCGGGCGGGCCGTTCGCGGCGAGGATTGCAGACGACCCACAGTTCCGCGACGAAGCTCTCGCCTGCGATCCCGGCGAATACGAGCGCATCATCCGGGCATACGACGACCAAATGTGGGGCGCGCACGGCGCGTTCATGAGCGTGGAGGAGGAGTTCGTGTCCCAATGTCCTGTGCCGCTACTCATCCTCCCCGGCACCGACGAGTTCCACCCGACCGAGATCGCGCGGCGGATATGCCGGGAGGCACCGCAGGCAACATGCCTGGACCCCGATTGCCGTTCGCCGGAGAAGATTGCCGAGACGAAAGGGTGTATCCGGGAATTCCTCCGCACGCACCGCGATACGACATAGAGCGGTTTTCCGTGATACTGAACCGAGGAGATCACCTGGTGGCAGCGGGCTTTGGCCTGTTGCAGCGAGGATC
>JBBSFO010000589.1:0-3573 GCA_038238655.1 Thermomicrobiales bacterium
CCAGGGCATGCAGGCGCTAATCGTCGGGCAGAAGACCTCGAAGCAGGTAATGGACGACATCGAAAGCGCTTCGAAGCAGGCTGGAGAGCGGAAGTTTGTCGTCGGGTGATGGCTGCGTAAGAGTCGGGAGTACGCACCTGTGTCGTTGCCCCGCATGCAGGTGTAAGGAGCGTGCATGGCCTCGCGTCCGCATTCTGCCCATTCCACGGCGGCGTGGTGGCGCCGTCAGGCGGTCGGTTACGCCTTTGTCGCCCCGGCGCTGATCGTCTTCCTCGGCTTCATCATCTACCCGGTCGTGTACTCACTCTGGCTCAGTTTCCACGAGTGGAACGGCTTCACGGCGGACTGGGGGCCGTTCGTCGGATTTGGGAACTATCTCAGCCTTGGGCGGGATCCGATCTTCTGGAAAGCGGTCAAGAACACGCTGATCTTCGTACTGGCGCGGACGCCGTTCGAGGTCGGGATCGCCTATGGCCTCGCGCTGTTGCTCAACCGCGCGATCCCCGGCAGGGGACTGCTGCGGACGCTCTTTTTTGTGCCGGTCGTGATGTCCTTGATCGTCGTCACGCTTCTCTTTCAGCGCATCTACGAGACGAACACGGGGCTGTTGAACACGTTTCTGGAGAACGTGAAACTGGGCAGGCTGGCGCACCCCTGGTTGGCGGACCCGGCCACGGCACTCTGGGCGGTGATCGGCGTTTCCGTCTGGAAGAATGTCGGTTTCAGCCTCGTCATTCTGCTTGCCGGGTTGCAGGGTGTGCCGGAGGACGTGATCGAGGCGGCACGGGTGGATGGTGCGAACGCATGGCAGGTTGTCCTGCGGATCATCACGCCGCTGATGATGCCAATGATCGCGCTGACGACGCTTCTCTCGATCATTTCCGGCCTCAAAGTTTTCGACCTCGTCTTCATCATGACGCGCGGTGGTCCGGTGTATTCGACGGAAGTGCTCGCGACGCTGCTCTATCGTCAGGCATTCGAGCTGAACAATATGGGGGTCGCCAGCGCGGTTTCGGTCGTTCTGGTCGCCATCGTCATGGGGACGGCAGTGATGCAATTCGCGGTCATACGGAACAAAGAGTAGCGTCGCGGGGGGACTATGGCGGTTGTGGAAGCACGCACCCAGCACGAGATGATCGCTGAACGGACAATGGCTGTCCGCACACGGCGAGTGGGAAGGCAGGGGTGGAGCAGTGTGGGATGGATTGTACTCGCCATCGCCCTGCTGATTTCCGTCGGGCCAGGGTTGTACCTCATCAGTCTGTCGCTGATGGACTCGCGGCAGATTTTCGCCGGGCGCATCATCCCATGGCCGATCCACCTGAGCAATTACCCGACTGCGTGGCGGGCGACGCATATCGGCGAGCTCTACAAGAACAGCGTCCTGATTTCCACTGTCTCGATGGTCCTGACGGTAGCCATCTCGGCGTTCGCGGGATACGGGCTGGGTCGGCTCGAATTCATCGGGCGACGTTTGGTCTATGCGCTGATCCTGATCGGGCTGACGATCCCGCTGCAGATCGCGCTCATCCCGCTGTTCATCAACCTCAAGGCGCTCAATTTGCTCAACACACCGTTCGCGCTGATTGGCCCGTACACCGGCTTCGGGCTGGCGTTCGGCACCTTCGTGATGAAGGGCTTTTTCGAGAAGTTGCCGCGTGAATTGGAGGAGGCGGCGCGGATGGACGGTGCGGGGGACTTCCGCATCTTCGCGCAGATCATGCTACCGCTCACGCGACCGGCGCTCGCCACGGTCGCTATTTTCCTCTTTCTGCAGAACTGGAACGAGTTTCTGTTCGCGCTCACGTTCATCACGGAGGCGCGTCGGCGCACGCTGCCGACGGGCATCTATGCCCTCATCTCGACCGAGTTCTACGGCAATTACCCGCTTCTGGCGGCGGCGCTCGTCATCTTCTCCTTGCCGGTGCTCGTGCTGTATTTCCTCTTCCAACGCCAGTTCATCGCCGGTCTCACCGCCGGTGCGGTCAAGTGATCGGCGACAGCCTTCTCCCGCGAATCTCGGATAATGGCGGCGGTCGCGACCGACGGGCGCTATGATCCGTGCGGGACATCCGCCGGGAAAACCCGCAACTCCCGGCAGACGCGCGCCGGCGCGGGATGGATGGTCGGTGCCGGTTCGCCTGCGGCGACCATGCGCCGCACGAGACGCTCGCGCAGTGCGGCGGCCACCCGATCATGGGACGTACACCCGATGAGATCGGCGAGTTCGTAAGGATCCGCGTCGAGATCGTAGAGATGCTGCTCGATGTACCGGTCCGACGCCATATCGTCCCAGCCATCTTTGTCGGGTGCCACAATGCTATATTTCCATCGCTGTGTGCGGATGGCTCTCCCGACCTCCGATTCGCTCACCTGGATAAAGACCTCGTCGGGCCACCCGGTACGCTCGCCGCGCACCAGGGGGAGGATTGACCGCCCCTGCATTTCTGGGGGAATCGGGATACCCGCCGCATCGAGCAGCGTCGGCGGCATATCAATCAGGCTCACGAGGTCGCGTACCTGTCCTCCCCCGGCGAAACCCGGCCCGGAGAGCGCGGCGGGCACGCGGATCGCGCTCTCGTGCGGGGAGCGCTTGTATTCGCTATTTCGTGTCTTGAAGTGACACCCGTGATCCGAGATGAAGAGCACAATGGTGTCATCGAGCAGGTCAAGACTCTTGAGTGCGTCCTGTATCCGCCCAAGCGCCTCGTCGAGCCGCTTGACTTGGCCGTAGTAGCCGCCCAGATGCTGGTGCGTTGAACCGCCAAGCGCTGCGAGATCGGGTGGGATCCATCGCCCGGTGTATCGCTCGCGGTAGCCGTCGGGCGGTGGAAAGTCATCAACATTGTTCTGGTGATGGGGTTCGAGGAACGACAGAAAGAGAAAAAAAGGGTGATCGGTGTGGTCTGCGATGTACCGGATGCCCGCGTCCGCGACCGCGTCCACCCGATACCCCGGCAAACGAACCGCCTCATTGACATCGTTGTAGAGTACGGTGCGGTAGGGGGTGGAGACAAACTCGAAAATATTGGCGGCGAGCCAGTGGGTATAGCCGCCCCGCTCGGCTACTGGGACCGGCTCGTGCGTCGCGAGATGCCATTTGCCGATGTACCCCGTCTGATAGCCTGCGTCGCCGAAGTGATGCGCGAGCGTCCGGGCATCGGTGGGCAGGGGGATGCCATTGCGGTAGCACCCCGTCGTCGTGGGATAGCGACCGGTTTGGAGACACGCGCGGGCCGGGGCGCACACGGGCTGCGGGGTGAACGCATGAAAGAGATGCGTGCCGCGCTGTGCCATCCGGTCGAAGTGCGGTGTCAGGTCAAGGGGATTGCCGTGGACTCCGGTCGTGTCCCATCGTTGCTGATCGGTGAGGAAGATCACGACATTGGGGCGTCGCCGTTCGTTGGTAAGCACAAAAATTCCCTTTCACTGACCGCGAATGGCTGCTCAGCCCCAAGCCGCACGCATGATCGCCAGTTTCTCATCGCTGAGATAGCCGTGCCGCTGAATCCAGAACGCCGCAGTGATGATGTGATGGATGCGCGGCTGCTGCGACATGCACATTGCCCTTCG
>JBBSFO010000590.1:0-3571 GCA_038238655.1 Thermomicrobiales bacterium
GCGTGGATCAACTTCCAGAACCCGAAGTCGGACACGGCGGACTTTTTGAAGGACAAGCAGGTGCGGCAGGCGCTCTCGATGGGCATTGACCGCAAGGGCTACGCGCAGGCGATCTTCAAGGGGTTCGTGGACGAAACGAAGATTGGCTCCATCGCCTTTCCGTGGGCGTACAACACGAAACTGAAGAATCCGGACTACAATCAGGCGAAGGCGCAGAGCATGCTCGAAACCGCCGGCTACAAGAAGGATAGCAGCGGCAACCTGCTCGACAAGAACGGCAAGGCCGTCAAATTCGTCGCTATCACCTCGACCAGCCAGAGCTACCCGGTCGCCAAGATCGCCGTCTCGATGCAGGAGGATTTCAAGAAACTCGGCATCGCGATGGATATACAGACACTGGAAACGGCGGCGCTCAAGGCGCGCTGGCAGACCTCGCTCGACTACGATCTCTACTTCACCAGCCGCATCCTGTTCGCGGGCTTCTCGGACCTCAACTACTACGGCAGCGAATGGGACGTACGCAAGACCAAGCAAGGGCGGAACTTCGGCGGCTGGAAGAACGATGGGGCCGACAAGCTCTTGCAGCAGATTATCCGCGAGCCGGACTTGACCAAGCAGAAAGACCTGCTCGGGCAGTTCCAGGAGATCATCGCGGACGACATGCCCGCCTTCTGGCTCGGCTTCCCGCGCGATTTGATCCTCGTCAAGAAGAATATCCAGGGATACATCCCGAATGCCATGTGGCAATACTGGGATACCTGGAAGCTCTGGAAGACGAAATGAGTAATGAGTAACGAGTAACGAGAATGAGACCGCGCTACGCGCATCGCATGTGGCATTGTCGTACGATCCAGCACTCGTTCCTCGTTCCTCGCTACTTTGAGAGGAGCGAATGGTGACGTTCGATAGGGAACTGCGCCATATGCGGCACGGGCCGGGGCGGGAGTTCGCCCGGCATCACCACGGGCCGGGCAGTGGGTATCGTCGCCAGCAGCGCTACCTGGCCCGGCGACGGACGCGCGCCGCGCCGGGCGAACCGGGCGAACCGGCAGCGGGCACGCGCCCGCTGCAACGCGAAGATTTGCAGGGCACATGGGCGATGGAGCGGGAAGCGGCGTTGACCGGCCCAAAGGCGAAGGAGCGCGCGGAGCAAATCAAGCTGCACGGACTCGAAGCGGCCGAGAGCATCAAGGATCGTGCGATCACCTTGTTCCGGCGGGGCCGCTGGGGAAGCCAGGGCAATACGTTCATCGGCGTGCCATTCCTCGAAGACATGCGCACACTCGGCGGGCAGGATGTCGTCTTCGTCGGCGCGCCCCTCGATACCGGCACAACCTATCGGGCCGGTACCCGCTTCGGCCCGCAGGCGCTCCGGCAGGCGTCCGCGCTCGGCGGCTCGTACAATCCGGGGCGGGGGATCGAACTGCACGAAATGCTCGATATGGTGGACGCGGGCGATATCCAGGTCATCCCCGCCAATATCGAGAAGAGTTTCGACCAGATCGCCAACGCGGTCAGCTACATCCACGAGCGTGGCGTCTTTCCCGTCGTCCTCGGCGGCGACCACTCGATTGGCTACCCGGATGTGCGCGGCATGGCGCCGTATATTGACGGCAACATCGGCATCATCCATTTCGACCGGCACAGCGACCTGACCGAAACCACCCTGGACGAGCGGATGCACGGCTCGCCCTTTTTCCATGCGACGAACATTGCCAATGCACCCGCGACGAATCTGGTGCAGATCGGTATCGGTGGCTGGACCGGCTCCAAGCCGGGGATGAAGGTGGCCCGCGAGCGGCACGCGACGGTGATTACTGTGGACGATATTGACCACTACGGCATCGAGCGGATCATGGAGTACGCGCTAGAAATCGCCTGGCAGAAGGCGAAAACGGTCTGGCTCTCATTCGACATTGATGTGATGGATCCCGCGTTTGCGCCGGGCACTGGGACGCCGGAGCCCGGCGGCCTGCTCCCGCGCGAAGTCTATCGCATGCTGCGGCTGGCGACCCGCGAAGGACTGGCGGGGATGGAGATCGTCGAGGTCTCACCGCCCTACGATGTCGCGGACATCACGGCGCTGCTCGGTGGTCGCGTCGTAATGGAAGTGCTCGCGACGCTCGTTACGGCGGGAAAGCTGGGAAAGACGCCGCCAACCGACCCGGAACCGACCGCGAATCAGCAATCCGACCGACTCGATGAGGTTGAGGGGAAAGCATCTTTACCGTGACGGATGCGAATGATATTCCAGCGGTAGCGGGCATTCGCCTGGCCTCAATCAGCGACTGGCTGCGCCCGGCGTTTCCATCGGTAACCGGGCGAACGCGCCAATAGTGTCACCGCAGATGCAACCGCTAATGCGCCATTGATGAGCAGCGCGTCCGGCGCACCGAGCGTCGCGATCAATGCCCCCATTTCAAGGTTGCCGACGGGTGCCGAGCCGACACCGAGCACCCAGATGCCAACCGCCCGCCCGCGCTGCTCCTCGGGCACCGCCATTTGGATCAGGGTCTGCTGGAGGACATCGAACGATCCGGCGCAGATACCCGTTACGACCAGGACCGCTGCCGCGATTCGCAGGTCGTGCGTCGAGGCTAATACCATCAGGGAGAGGCCGTACGAGACGAAGATCGCCCCAATCAACGGCTCGCGTCGCACGCGCCCTGCGAGCAAGGAGAGCAGCAACACCGCGACCGTCCCGCCGACCGACGTCGCGGCGTTCAACGTCCCGAGACCCTCCGGGCCGGCCGCGAGGATATCCCGCGCGACGACCGGCAGCGCGCTTCCGTACGAGAAGGCGAATACCTCGCAGGCGACACCGGAGATGATGAGCGTGCGCACCGCCGGTACGGCGGTAATCAGTCGCGCCGCATCTCGGAGCGCGCGCCCGAAGGGGGGATGGATGACGGGAACACGGCTCCCCTGCGGCACCCGCAATGCGGTCACGAGCGCGGCCATCAGCGCGTACGCAGCGGCGATGACGAAATAGCAGCGCGCGACGCCGATCAGCGGGATCAGCGCCCCGGCGCCGAACGCGCCGACCGCACCGAACAGCCGTGCGGCCAGTGCATTCAGGGCCATCGCATTCGGTGCCGCCACGCGGGACGTCGTATCGAGGACGAGCGCCTGCCGCGCCGGTGTATCGAATACCTGCACGCAGCCGGCCGCGAACGAAATCGCGATCACCTGCCAGATGCGGATCGTCCCCGCGCCGACCAGCCACCCAAGGAGCGCCATTAAAGAGCACGCTCCGCCGGCGACCGTCAGCAATTGACGGCGGCGGTCGGTACGATCGGCGATGGTGCCGGCCGCCAACCCGAACAGCAGCGAGGGCAGCGACCGAGCGGCAAAGACCAGTCCGACCGCGAACGCCCCACCGCCCGTCTGGAGCGCCAACCAGGCGGTCGTCGTGCGCTCCATCTGTTGGGCCCCCGCCGAGGCCGTCGTCGAGCACCAGAGCCAGCGAAACGCGGCCGACCGAAACGGCGTCACATCGGTTCCCTTCTCGCTCGACCGGGGCAATGCATGCCGTCGCCCCAAAAGCGGCCCCAAGCATACCATCGGTTGA
>JBBSFO010000591.1:0-3544 GCA_038238655.1 Thermomicrobiales bacterium
GGTTCGCAGCGGCGTTCGCACCGGCGACCAGTGCCGTGTAGCTGATGACGCGACCGACGTAGAAGGCAGCCGCCACGAGCCGGAGGTCTAATCCGACCAGCCCCGCCGCGATGAAGAGGTGCGGCGAGGGGATGGGGCCGAAGGCGTAGAACAGGATGCCGGCGTAGGTCCACCGCTTGCGCACCAGGAAGGTCCGCAGCGCCGCGACATTCGCCCGCTCCTTCTTCGGCAGCACGCGGATCCCGAAATGGCGCGCGGCGAGCGCGAGCACCGTCCGCCCCGCAGTCGAGCAGAGCGCGCCGCCGACGGTGAGGGGCCAGAGCGGCAGATGGTAATGGATGCGGAAGTAGCCGAGCAGCACCCACGTCGGCGGCATGAAAAAGGGGATGATATTGCTGAGGAACGTCACGAGATAGGCGATCAGGAGGACCATGCGCGGCACCAATCCGAAAATAGCGAGTGGACCATCGCCACCCAGTCTATACACGCCACCATGTCAAAGCCGTGGTATGTCCCCGCCGTCCGTCGCAAAAGCGTTCCAGGTACCGCGCAGTAGCCCCGTTCTGTCACGGATTTGTCACAGCAACTGGTTATCCCTGACGTTTTTGCGATGCGCGATCGTCCATACTGTACCCGGAGCAGCGTGGTAAGGATACACCGGCGTGGGCTGCCACATTGTGCGACGGAGGGCATGTGCCCACGCCTTTGGGAAGATGGAGAGGAGGTCTCCGCCATGGGTTTCGAAGAGCATCTCCGCAGTGTCGTGGCACCCCTCGCGCTGGCGGAGCAACGCGGGGAGCGGGAGGAAGAGTGGGCGAGCGATATCATCGCGCTGCACGCGCCATACATCCTACGGCGCTTCGCCGACATGGTCGCCGCGTTCGACGCGCCCGGCATGCGGTCCGGGCAGGGGGCGATTCTCGCCCGCCGGGACGCGCATAGATACACCCTTGTCGAGTATTCGGCGATCGATTTGCACATCGTGGCGGATGTCGTCGACGGTGAGGCGCATCTTTCCTGGCTCGTGGGCGGGGAGACCGACGATCGCCGGCTCCTCTCCGACACGCCGCAGGCCCTCATCGACGCGGCTCTCCTCGATGCCGTCTCGGCATACGTCAACACGCGACCCGCCGTCCTTGCTCACAAAGACGAGCTGAAGAAGGAGTCACGGCATGTTTGACCACATCATCGTCCCGCTCGACGGCTCGCCGCTCGCGGAGAGCGCATTGCCCGATGCCCTGGCGCTGGCGGACGCCACCGGCGCGTCGGTCACGCTCCTGCAGGTCGTACCGCCGTCGCACCAGATGCTCGACTACAACCTGCGCTACGATGCGGCCGCCGAATCGGAGCAGCTGGATCGCGCGGGCGATGCGCTGGAGGTACGGGCACGGTCGCTGAGCAGTCCGGGACGATGCGTCCGTTCGTACGTCACCGTCGGCGACGCTGCCGAAGAGATCGTGCGTTATGCCGAACGCGTCGGCGGCCAATGCATCGTGATGGCGACGCACGGCTGGGGCGGCGTGCTCCACTGGGCCTTCGGCAGCGTCGCGCGCAAGGTGCTCACGACCGCGCGCGTGCCGACGCTGGTCATCCGGCCGCAGGGCGTGCCCGAGCATCCCGACCGGCCCGCGACAATCCGTACCATTCTCGTGCCACAAGATGGCTCCGAGCGGGCCGAAGCGGCGATCCCGGTCGCGCGCGAGCTCGCGCAGAAACTGCACGCCCGGCTCACCCTCGCACGTATCGTCCCGGTACTCACGGAGATGTTTGTCGGCTCGCCCTATACGCCCCTGATGAGAAGCACCTACACTGACGAGGCGATGGGGGCAGCGCGCACGGCAGCACGGGCCCACCTCGACGTGCTTGCCCGCGGATTGCGATCCGACGGGATCGCGGTCGAGACGATCGTGAACGACGGCAGCCCGGTCGATCGGTTGCTGAATCTCCTCAACGAGCAACCCCACGATCTGGTGGTGATGTCCACGCACGGGAGGACGGGCATCAGCCGGTGGGTCATGGGGAGCGTCGCCGAGCGGTTGGTCGAGGCCTCGCACACGCCGGTGTTTATCGTGCGTGCTGGAGATGCCGTTGCGGGCGATCAGAAGGCTTAACGCGGAGAGGGTTTTCATACAGGCCGTTGAAAAACGGTCCTGCGCGGCGTAGCATTCGCTCCATCCGTTCTCGCCAAGGAGCTGTCCGCCATGATGGGCTTCAAGCCGCGCATCTTCATCCCGCTTACTGATGTCTCCCTCGACGACCTTGTCCCCGCCGATCACTTCTATCGGCATCTTGAACGCACCCTCGATCTCTCCTTTATCCGCGATCTCGTCCGCCCCTGCTATGCGGCCGGTGGGCGTCCGTCCATTGATCCCGTCGTCTTCTTCAAGCTCCAACTTGTGCTCTTCTTTGAGGGTAGCCGCTCCGAGCGCCACCTGATGCGGATCGTCGCTGACCGCCTGAGCGCCCGCTGGTACGTCGGCTACGATCTCCACCAACCCTTGCCCGATCATTCCTCGCTCACCAAAATCCGTGTGCGCTATGGCGTCGACATCTTCCGCCGTTTCTTCGACGCCGTTCTCTCGCAGTGCCAAGCGGCCGGTCTCGTCTGGGGCGCGGAACTCTACGCCGATGCGACCAAAGTCCAAGCGAACGCGTCGTATAGCTCGTATCGTCCCCGCTTCTTCGTCGAGGCACACCTCAACGCGCTGTTTGCCGACGATCCGCTGACCGACATCCCACCGATCGAAGACGAAGCGGGCGCGACGGTGCCGGTCGGCATCGCGGATGTGCCCGTCGCTTCCGGCATCGATCCCGTCGCACTGGCAGCGACGAATGAAGATCGGCACGACTGGCTGGCGTGCCACGGTCGACCCCTGCGTGACCTTCCGTCACCGTCACTGCGTTGCACCGCCGACTACAGTATGAGTACGACTGACCCCGATGCCACCTTCATGCACCACAAGGATGGCGGACCGCGCCTCGGCTATCAGACACACTACCTCGTTGACGGCGGCAAGGCCCGGATCATTCTCAATGCCTTGGTCACCCCGGCGGAGACGATGGAGAATGAACCTTTCCTCGATCTGCTCTGGCGGACCCTCTTTCGTTGGCGATTACATCCCCGACAGGTGACGGGAGACAAGACCTATGGCACGGCGGAGATTGTCGCCGCACTCGAAGGGGCCGGGATCCATGCCTACGTTGCCTTGCCGCGCCCGCAATCGGGCCAACGCATCTATCCCAAAGAAGCCTTCACCTACGACCCGGAGCGCGACGTCTATTACTGTCCAGCGAATGCCGTGCTGTCGCGTCGGCAAACCTTGTCCAGCCAGCGGATCATTCGCTACCAAGCTGACCCCGGTGACTGCAATGCCTGTCCCCGCAAGATGAAATGCACGACGAGCGAGTACGGTCGCTCGCTCCAGCGCTCCTTCGCCGAGGGCTCGCTCGACCGCGTCCGGGAATATCGGGAGACCGAGCCGTATCGGAAGGCACTCCGCAAACGGAGCGTCTGGGTGGAACCGTTATTCGGGGAGGCGAAAGA
>JBBSFO010000592.1:0-3544 GCA_038238655.1 Thermomicrobiales bacterium
GCGCGTGGCAAAGAGGCCGACGGCGGGCAAATCCTCCCGGTTCTCCATGCGCCACACGAGCCGACCGTCCGGCGTGAGCGGATCGGTGCGATCCATGAAGAGGACGACGACGAGGTGACTGAACTCCTCGATGCGCATGAGTGCCGCTTCCCATTCAGGAAAGATCTCGATGACAGATTCGGCGAAGGGATCAAAATAGGTGCCCGGTTCGCTCCGACTATCGTCGGGCATGCCCGGACGGTGGACGACACCAATCGGCGTGACCGTGAACTGTGGCCGGGCGCTCGTCATGCCGACTTCTCCCCTGCGGGTAATACCAATACTCCGTATACGGAACCGAGCAGCGCGTGGTTCACCGAACGGCGACAGTGTCTTTGGACAGGACGTCCACGATCCCCGCGATTGCCCGCACGGCGGGTGCGGTCGGTCGGTACTCGATGAGCGCTTGATTCGCGCGATCCGCTTCCTGCGCCGCCTCGTCGAACGGGACAACGGCGAGCAGGTCGAGGCCGAGGCGCGCGGTGTACGCACGGATCGTTTCCTCATCACGCTCAGACCGAACCTTGTTTGCAACGACATACATGTGCGGGATACCGAGTTCGCGCGCGAGGGGTACCGTCCGCCCCAGTGTCTCGAGGGCGCGGAAATACGGCTCGGTGACGATGAGGAGCGTCTCGACATCGCGGAGCGTCCCGCGACTCAGATGCTCGATGGATGCCTCCATATCGAGGACGGTCACATCATCGGGACGGAGGGTGCCGAGTTCTGCCACAACGCCGCGTACCGCGGCGTGCTGACCGCAGAGTCAGCCCTTCCCCGCGCCCTGCAGCGCGGTCATCATCAGCATCCGGACGCCATCGGGGCCGACGACGCCATAATCTTCGATCACCTGCTCGAAGGGGATTGTCAGATAGAGCGATGCGTGATTGTTCGCATCCACCCGTTCTTCCATGATCTCCTCGCGCGCAATGCCGCGCAGTCGCTCGACTTGCTGCGCGGTCAACCCGAGCGCATTGGCGAGATTCGGGTTCGGGTCGTCGTCGAGCGCGTTGACGCGATAGCCGCGCTGTGCGAAGAGACGCGCCATCGTCGCCGAGATTGTTGTCTTGCCCGCTCCGCCTTTACCTGCAACCGCGATACGCATCGCCTGATACCCCCTACGCTACGCCATGTCGATACACAGCATGGTGTCTCTGGCTGATTGTGGGATTGTAGCACGCGGCATCAGCATTGAGAATCTACAGCTCGCAGTGGGGAAGCGTCTCAAAGCCGGTAGAACGTCACGGAGGAAAAGGAGCCATACTTCCCGCATTGGCTGGCACTGATGACGGGAAAGAGGCTCCTATGCAACTGATGATACCATGTCCGCTCATTTTGCCCGATCTGCCATTGTCACTTGAGGAGTTGGAGACTGCAGTACATGCCTGGGGACTGGCTATCCAGCAAGCCGCCCTCGCCCGCGCGTGGCAGGCGCAAGCCGCGCTGCGTCCGCCCGTTGCCTGTCCGACCTGTGCTGCCTCCGCGCAACGACCAGCCGGGACGAAAGCACGCAGGGTGGAAACCCGCTTCGGCCCGGTGCGGTTGACGCGCCAGCGAATGCGCTGTCAGGCGTGCGGTCGGTATTTCCAACCCGACGACGCAGCGCTCATGCCGCTGCTTGGCGCAGGGCAATGCACGCCCGTGCTGCGGGCGTTGGCGGCGCAGTGTGGCGCGAGCTGGCCCTATCGGCAGGCAGCACAGGTACTCACCCTGCTGCACGGTGCACCGCTGGCGGCGGAGACAGTGCGCCGGATTGTCGCCGAGACGGGTGATGCGGTGGAGCGACAGTATGCGGACGAGGATCGTCCCCACGCACGCGGGGGTGAACCGGCGGCGCGATCTGCCTCGAATACCTGCTCTCCCGTCATCCCGCCGGCCTCGTCAGCCTCATCCTCTCGGACACCTTCGCCAGCACCCCCGCCGCTGTCGCGGGCGTCCAAGAGTTGCGAAGCCGGCTGCCTGCGGAGATTCGCGCGCTTCTCGACCACCACGAGGCAGCAGGGACAACGGCGAGCCCTGCGTACACCGCCGCGCTTGATGAGCATTTCAATCGCAGGCATGTGGCGACCGCGCCGCCGACACCGGGGATGCGGGCGGCGCGGGAGAAGGCGAACCCGGCGGTGGCGGCGGCGATTTACGGCGGCACGCGCTTCGCGCTGACGGGGCCGTTCGCGCGGTGGGATGTGACGGACCGCCTGGGTGAGATCGGGGCGCCGACGCTGGTGATCGCCGGGCGGGAGGACCAGTGCGTGCTGGCGCTGTCCGAGGCGATGCAGCGGGGTATCCCGGAGCGGCGTTGGCGATCCTGGAGGGGTGTGCGCACCTGCCGTTCATGGAGCGGCCGACGGAGTACCTGCGGATCGTGAGCGACTTCCTGGATCGCGCGGAGCGCCAGCGGACGGCGCGGTAGCGGGCGGCGACCCTATCCGACTATCTCGCAGGAGCCTATATCCCTCCCTTCATCACCACGGGCCGAGGCCTGTCGGGGTGAGGTCCACCCCACCCATACCTCTCCTCGTAGCCAGCACCGCCGTGCCTGCTGTCGGAAGGCCCTTGGCATACGGTATTGACGTTTCGCCCATCGCTCCCTCGTGAAAGGAACGAAGGCGCGCCTGCACGGAGGGTACGCCCCCGGAAAGGGGATTGCCGCACATCCTGGGTTTGCTATTCCCCCACAGCAACTTCCTCGCGCGCGGCGAGACCGAGGCCATCGGCGATCCGGTTGCCCAGTTCGGGGTCCACCTGTCGCCACAACGCCACGGCCCGCTCCTGCACCGGCCGCTCCACCGCCTGACTCATATGCCCGATGATGTTGCTCGCCAGATGCTCCCGATCAGTCTCCGAAAGTGTATGCTGGTAGAAGTCCGTCACCTGCACGAAGTCGGTATCCTCTGCATGGGGTCGGTAGGCGCTGCGCATCATCTCCCCCGCCTCTACCATCCAACTCGGGTCGCTGTACCGCTCCGGGTCCGCCTGCGGCCCGCCATAGCTGTTCGGCGCGTAGACGGGTTGGTCGCCGCTGTGCTCATAGCGCATCGCCCCGTCCTTGTTGTAACTACGTACCGAGCTGTGCGGCCGGTTGACCGGGAGTTGGAGGTAGTTCGTCCCGATCCGGTACCGGTGCGCGTCCGGGTAGCTGAAGAGCCGCCCCAGCAGCATCTTGTCCGGGCTCGGGCCGATCCCCGGCACCATGTTCGCCGGCTCGAAGCTCGCCTGCTCGATCTCCGCGAAGAAGTTCTCCGGGTTGCGATCCAGCACGAGCCGCCCCACGGGGATGGGAGGGTAGTCCGCGTGCGGCCAGACCTTGGTCAGGTCGAAGGGGTTGAACCGATAGTCCGCCGCATCCGCGAACGGCATGATCTGCATCTCCAACCGCCACGCAGGGTGGTCGCCCCGCGCGATTGACTCGCGCAGGTCGCGGCGGTGGTAGTCCGGGTCTTCGGCGGTCATCGCCTTCGCCTCGGCGTCGGTGAAGTTCGCGATTCCCTGCTCCGTCTTGAAATGA
>JBBSFO010000593.1:0-3542 GCA_038238655.1 Thermomicrobiales bacterium
CGCCTTCCAAGCGCACCGGCACCGGTCCGACGCCTTCTTCGAGCGTCAGTGTCCGCGCCCCGGCGGGCAGCATTCCGCGCGTCGCGAGCACGAAACTCGTGCCAATCGTCGGGTGTCCCGCAAAGGCGAGTTCGCGTCGCGGCGTGAAGATGCGCACTCGCGCGTCGCACTCGGGCCGCGTCGGCGGCAGCACAAACGTCGTTTCCGACAGATTCATCTCCCCCGCAATCGCCGCCATCTCACCGTCCGTCAGCCCGCGTCCATCGAGCACGACCGCCAGCGGATTCCCGCCAAATATCCGATCCGTGAACACATCCACCTGCACAAACCGGTACTCACGTGTCATCACTCACTCCTTCGTATCCTGTTAGACGACCGGGCGGGGGCCGGTAGTAGCGTCGCGGGTGGGGACGGCATCGCGGCAGGCGAGGCGGCGAATGGCGACGGTCAGCCGCCGGATGCCTTCGGTGATCTCCTCGGGCGACACGCCGGTGAAGTTGAGGCGGATCGCGTCCCGCTCGTTGCCGCTCGGGGAGAATGCATCGCCGGCGACAAAGGAGACGCCCTCGCGCGCCGCCTCCACCGCCAATGCGCGCGCCCGCATACCCCCGGGCAGGTGGCACCAGATGAAGTAGCCGCCCCCTGGCTCCGACCACGTCATGGCGGGTGGGGCCAGCCGGTCCAGCGCGGCAAGCATCGCGTCCCGCCGCGCCTGGTACGCGGGGCGAAGGTTCGCGACA
Organism: Thermomicrobiales bacterium; assembly: GCA_038238655.1. Lineage (GTDB taxonomy): Bacteria > Chloroflexota > Chloroflexia > Thermomicrobiales > JALYUS01 > JALYUS01. The sequence goes on from JBBSFO010000593.1 coordinate 741, forward strand.
TGCTCCGCGAGCCAGCCACGCGCGAGAAACGTCTGGAGGACATGCTGCATCGCGCTGTTCGGATGGACATCCACGCTCTGCCGGGCAAGCGTCACGGCGTCCGCGACGGGCGGCGGCGCGGCCAACCAGCCGAGTCGCAGGCCGGGCAGGAAGATCTTGCTCATCGTGCTCAGGTAGATGACGAGGCCGCGCCGGTCCAAGGCAGCGAGGCGGGGCGGTGGCTCGTCGCCGAACGGGAGTTCGCCGTACGGGTCGTCCTCGACGATCGGCACGCCGTGGCGCGCGGCGAGGGCGAGCAGGGCGTGCCGCCGGGCAAGGGGCATCGTCACACCTGTTGGGTTTTGGAAGGTCGGCAGTGTGTAGATGAACTTCGGCCGGTGGCGCGCGAGGACTTGTTCGAGCAGGTCCATCCGCATGCCGTCCTGATCGAGGGCGACCGGCAGCAACCGTGCCCCCGCGCCCCGGAAGACCTGTAACGCACCGAGATAGGTGGGCGACTCGACGACCACCGCGTCGCCCGGTTCGAGCAGCACGCGCGCAACCAGATCAAGCCCCTGTTGCGACCCGTTGAGGACGACGACCTGCTCCACCGCCGTGCGGATGCCGCCACGCGCCATCCATGCGACGAGCGCCTCGCGCAGAGAAAGCGACCCCTGCACCGGGCCATAGACGAAGAGGTCCGCGCCGTGGGCATCCTGCACCGCGTCCATTGCCTGGCGGAAGCGGTCTATGGGGAAGAACTCCGGCGCGGGCGCGCCCGCGCCGAACGCGATGGTGTCAGTCCGGCCCATCGCCGCGAGCATATCCCGCAGTGCCGGATCGCGCATCCGCTCGGTCGCCGCGCTGAACAATGTCTGCCAGGCGAGCGGTTGCGGCGGATTGGCCCCGTCCATCACTGCATCGCTCACCCAGGTGCCGCGCCCGACGCGCGCCTCCACCATGCCCGTTGCGACGAGATCACGATACGCCGTAACGACCGTCGTGCGATTGACATCGAGACGTGCGGCGAGTTTCCGTTCAGGCGGGAGGAGCGTGCCAACAGGCAGACTCCCATCCTCGATCCGTTCAATGACCTGCGCGACGATCTGCCGATAGAGCGGCGTCGTGTTTTCCCGGTCGAGATGAATCTCCATGCGGCTTCCCTCCACTCACATACAGGATAGTGGGCAAAAGTGTGGCAGGGAACGGCCAATGAGCGCGAAATGGAGCAGTCCAATTACGCGATCAGCAGCGTACTCTTCCTCATCTTTCGACAACGACCGGATCGCTGAGGATTGCGGGGCCGGAAATCCCAGACGCGCTCATCGTCTGGATGCGGTAGCGGCGTGTCCCGACTGGTGGAGAATTATCCACCCAATAGGCGGCGCGGAGTGGCACGGGCGAGAGCATGGTATCGGGTTCACCATCGTGCACAAGGGAAACCTGATACGAGAAAAAGAACGGCGCGCGGCTTGGCTCCCAGCGGAGGAGGATGTTTCCTTCTTCCGTCGTCGCCGTCATCCAGCGTGGCGCGGCAGGAATGTCCGGGAGCATCGGCGTAATCCAATAAAGCAGCGTCGTGAACGGCGCGACGGTGAAGCGGTCGTGAAAGACGCCGTCCGCGAGCGTGACATCGTGCTGGATCGGAGCGAAAAGGGCCAGTTCCTGTGTCTGCCGGATCGCTCGGGCGGTCGCTGCATCGGGCGCGGGCGCCGAGAGACGCCCGCCTGCCGCCGTGTACGCGTTGGAACGGATCGCGTCAATCTGGAAACGGGCGACATTGACATCCTCCCACGGAATATCGGTAATCGTGTACGCCACGGTGCGCGACTGCGCGGTCGCGCTATCCGTCGGATAGCGCGAAAAAAGTGCGCCTATCTGCTGCGCGCCAACGGTCAGCAGGTGGAAAAGGTCGGTGTTCGGGTAGCAGTTGTCCGCGCCGCCGATGATCGCGCCGCGCGTGTTTCCCATCAGGCGCAGCAGTTCATAGAAGTGATAGACGGGCAGCTTGAACAGATCGCTCGTCGCGGTCGAGGCAGCGCGCGTCATCACCGAGCGGCGACCATCGAACGGCGCCTGCACGAGGTGCAGGTTCGCGTTGTCCGCTGCGGCGTGGAAGCGTATGCCGGTATCGCGATAGCGCACGCTCAACCCGTTGTAGGCGACGAACAGGCTCGCCAGCCACGCGGGGAAGCGTTCGGTCATGCGCGGTTCGTAGGGAATATCGAAGCCGACTTTCATATCGGCCTCGTTGTTGATGATCGGCAGGTTCCGGCAGCGCTCCGGAATGATCGCCTGCGCCATCCGCGCCGTCTCCTCGGCGGCGGAGACGAGATCGCCGAGCGCGGGTTCAACCGTTCCTTGCGCGGGGTTGGTCCATGTCCCTTTCTCGTGGAAGGAAAGGAAATCGCACTGCACGTCCGGTTCGTCGTGGAGGAATTGAAGGAAGCGGCGCATCAGGGGCGCGCCTGCCGCGCTCTCCGTGGAAGGCAGCCAGGCGAGGGCCGGGCCACCGAGCCGGATCGGGTAGCCGGTGGCGCGCACGGCGTCCGAGGTCGCGCGATAGAGATCGAGATATTGATCGAACGTGCCCTGCCAGAAGACGGGAATATTCGGCTCGTTCCAGACCTCGAACCACCACGTCCGTATCGCATCGAGTCCGAAGCGTGGATCGGCGACCAGTGCGTCGAGAAAGTCGTGGACATGCGCCTGCCAGCTGACGAGCGACGCGGGCGGGACCACCGGCGATGGCGAAATCGTCGCAGGAAAGAAACTCAACTGCACGAACGGGATCAACCCGCGCGATGTCAGCGCTTCAAGCCC
>JBBSFO010000594.1:0-3537 GCA_038238655.1 Thermomicrobiales bacterium
GCATGGGCGCGGGCGATCTCCTCCGGGTTGCTGATGCCGCAGTCCACGGCAATGACGAGGCGAACGCCATCGTGCGCCAGTTCGGCCAGCGCATCGTGGTGCAGGCCGTAGCCCTCGCGCTCGCGGTGCGGCGTGTAGGTGCAGAGGTCGGGGGCATCCCAGAAGCGCAGTGCGGTGACGAGCAACGCCTGCGCCGTTAGGCCGTCGGCATCGTAGTCGCCATAGATGCAGATTTTTTCCGACCGCGCGAAGGCCTCGCGAATCCGGGAGACCGCCGCGTCCATGTCGGAAAGCAGAAACGGATCGGCAAGCGAGCGGGCGCGGTCATTGAGAAAGAGCGGTGCATCGTGCGCCAGAATCCCGCGACGGTGCAGTAATGCTGCGACGAGTGGCGTCATGCCCGTATAGGCGAGCAGGGCATCGTCTGTCGGTTCGTCAGTCGTTATCCAGCGTGTCGCCGGCGTGCGGACGGTCATGCGGCGCGCTCCTTTGTGTGTTCGCGTACCAGGTCCGCCGCGATCTTACCGGACAGCAGCGCGAGCGGCACGCCGCCACCGGGATGCGTGCTGCCACCCGCGAAATACAGGCCAGCCAGGACGGGCGATTGATTCGGCGGTCGGAGGAAACCTGCTCCCCGGCCATTCGAGGCGAAGCCGTAGATCGCGCCGCGTTGCGCGCCGTACGCGTGCATGATCGTTTCCGGCGTCCAGACCGACTCGACGGCGATGTCCGGCTCGATGTCCAGCCCACGGCGGCGGAGCGTCCGCAGGATATGATCGCGATACTGCGGCGCGTAGGCCCACCAGTCGGTTCGGTCATCGAGCCAGGGCGCATTGACCATCACAAACAGGGTGTCGCAGCCCGGTGGCGCGGCGCTCGGATCGGTCGCGGTCGCGCGGCAGATGTAGATCGTTGGATCGGTCGGCGGCACGCGGCGCTCCGACAGATCGGCGAACTCCGCGCGGTAATTCTCGCTGAAGAAGATCGAGTGATGCGGCAGTTCGGGGAATGTCCGCCGCGTGCCGAGCAGTAACAAGAACGCCGAGGACGACGGCTCACGTTTCCGCAATGCCGCCCGGGCCGTCCAGACACCGGACAGATCAACATCGAGCAACCGTTCGTAAGTCGTCAATACATCTACATTGGAAATGACCGCGTCCGCCGCGATTTCCTCCTCCGAGGCGAGTCGCACCCCGGTCGCAGTGCCGTTTCGGTGCATAATCGCCGCGACGGGCGCATCACAACGCAGTGTGACGCCGAGGCGTTCGAGCAGCGCGGTCAATGCTTCGGCGATCCGGTACATCCCGCCACGCGGATGCCACGCGCCCGTCGAGAATTCGACGAAGGGGATCAGGCAAAACGCGGCGGGCGCGCGATACGGCGACGAGCCATTATACGTCGCATAGCGGTCGAAGACCTGCTGCAACCGGGGATCGTGGAAGAACCGTCGCACGGTATCGTGGACACTGCGCGGCGAGGCGACTTTCGGCAGATCGCGCGGACGCAGACCGAAGCGAAAAAGGTCGGCCCGCTCGCGCGCAAACAGCGCCCGCCGCATCGGATTGCGCAGAAATGGCTCGGCTGCCGTCGCATACAAGTCGCCCGTATGGGCGAGATAGCGGAAGAATGCGGGCATGTCGCGGGGGGAGAGGGCTTCAATGTTCGCGGCCATTCGGGCAGTGTCGGTCGTGACATCGAGCGCGGAGCCATCGGCAAATGTATACCGGCAGACAGGGTCAACCGGGTCGAGCGTGAGATGATCCTCCAGCATTTCGCCGGCGTCCGCGAAGAGTTCCCGCAGCACCCAGGGCATCGTCAACAGGGACGGGCCGGTATCAAAGGTCCAGCCATCGTGCGTCCACTGATTCAATTTGCCGCCCGCGCGTGGGCCTTGCTCGAACACGGTGACGGCTACACCGCCTATCGCCAGCCGCGCCGCCGCCGCCAGCCCGCCCATCCCCGCGCCAATGACTACAACATGCATCGTATGATGCGCCCCCGCGCATGAGTGCCTATACTGGGATCGGATGACCCAACCACGCATAGTGTACTCGAACTTTCGGGATAGGTGTACGGACATTCGTGACGACACATGGTGCAAAACGGGATGGCGCGACCTTGCGCTATCCGTCACGCAAGAGTTTCTGGGGCGAATTGTTCGTCTGGATGCTGGTGCGTTCATCGCTCCGGCGGATGTTCGTGCGTGTGCGCGTGCATCCTGCGGGCGAAGACCCGCGTGCAACCGGGTTGCCGCTTCTGGTGATCGCGAATCACCCTTCGTGGTGGGACGGCTATGTGGCCTTGCTGCTTTCCCGGCGCTTCGGCATGCGTCGCTACTTAATGATGGATGCCGCGCAACTGCGGCGCTACCGCTTCTTCGCGTGGGCGGGCTGCTTTGGCGTCGAGCGCGCCGACGCCCGCGACGTTGCGCGCAGTCTCGCGTATGCTGCCAACCTGCTTCGGCAGGAACGACCAGCATGGGTTTGGCTCTTCCCGCAGGCTGACATCACCCCTGCATCGGCGCGGCCGGTGATGGTGCATGGTGGCGCCGCTCACATCGTCCGGCGGGCGACGGCGGGGGGCCGGACGGTTGGGGTTTTGCCCGTTGCGTGGGAGTTGGTATTCCGTGGTGAGCAGCATCCGGAGGTGGCGATCCGCATCGGCGATCCACTCCTGTTTTGCGAGACGGAAGCGCGAGATGTCGCGCATGTCACTGTTTGCCTCACCGATACACTGACGGCAATGATGGACGATTTGGCACGCGACATCGCGCAGGATGACTTGGCGGCCTATCGAACGATTCTTCGCGGTCGCGCCGGTGTGAATGATCGGTTTGACCGGATGCTCGGGCGCAATCTCCTCGTTGCTGACCCATGATCGTCCTTCTCTGGGTCGAAATTGTCTGTTGTCTCCTCGCAGTGATCGTGACGGCGAACACGATCACCAACGCCTTCGTCTTCCGGCGGCTGTCTGCGTACGCAACGGACACGGCGAGCGCGTTCTTTGTCTCCGTGCTCGTGCCCGCTCGCGACGAGGAGCGGGCAATCGGAGCATGCCTCGAATCATTGGTGAAACAGGAAGATGCCAATTTCGAGATCGTCGTGCTCGACGACGGAAGCGAGGATCGCACGGCGAATATCGTCCGCGCGTATGCCGAACGGTTCGCGACGGTGCGCGTTGCGATGGGAGTGCCATTGCCTGCCGGCTGGTACGGTAAGGCGTTCGCGTGCGATCAATTAGCGGCGCTGGCGCGCGGTAATCTGCTCATATTTACTGACGCGGACACGGTGCATGCGCCAACGATGATCCGTTCGGTGGTCGGCGCGGTCGGGGCGGGGGCGGATGTCGTCACCGCCTTCCCGGAGCAGGAAATCGGGGGATGGAGTGAGGCGCTGATCGTGCCGTTCATATTCTTCACAATCTGGGCGATGCTCCCCATCGGACGCGTCTGGTCCGATCCGTCGCCGCGCGTCGTCGCCGCGAACGGCCAGTTGCTCGCCTTCACGCGGGCCGCATACGACCGGATCGGTGGACACC
>JBBSFO010000595.1:0-3528 GCA_038238655.1 Thermomicrobiales bacterium
CGTTAAAGACCTGTTCGTCAAAGGGAAAGAGCCAACGCGCGATTGTGGCGAGCTCGATACGCGCGAGCAACGCGAACTCGCGGAAGCGTACGCTGACCTGACACATGACCCATCACTTCTCGCGACAGCCACGCCCGGTTCTACGGTCAAAAAGGTGGAGTACGGGCGGTACACGGGCACCGGTTCCAGTAAATTGAATACGTATCTGTACGCAATAGATGCGAAGTACCGACCAAAGGCCGTGGGCGCGTACAACCCAAATCCATATCCGGTTCAGCAACCTGTGCGCGTGCCGGCGGCGACGATACCGAGCGGTACCGCTCCACCCGGTAAACCAGTCGTGACGCAAGCGCCCGGACCGGCAAGTCAGGCGACCGCGATCATCGTATCGCAACCGACCGTGCAGCCGATCCAGCCAACACGACCGGCACAGCCTGGTAATCGGTTGCCGACGCCGGTGCTTGTACCCGCACAGAAACCGTGAGTCAGGACGATCATGTGGTTCCCTCCTGATTGGACGGTTGCTTCACGCGGTTATGGAATCCCGTGAACACGGAATATGCGAGCGCGGTTATCTTTCTCGCGACGCTCGTTCTTATCCTTGTGCGACCACGCGGATTAAACGAAGCGCTCGGCGCGGGAAGCGGTGCAATCGCGTGTCTGCTTTTTCGCCTGGTCTCGTTTTCCGACATCCGCGCGATTGCCCAACAAACGGCGAATGTACTGGTCTTTTTGCTCGGCATGATGATTGTCACGGGCATCGCCGAACATGCGGGTGTCTTTGAGGCGCTCGCCGAGCGCGCGGCGCGGGCCTCACGCGGGAGCGGTCATCTCTTACTCCTGACGGTGTTCGGACTTGGGGCCGCCATCACTGCGCTCCTCTCGCTCGATGTGACGATCATCGTCCTCACGCCAATTGTCTACTCGGTCGTGACACGGATCGGCATTGACCCGTTGCCGTATCTCCTCGCTTGCGCGTTCGTCGCCAACACGGCCTCACTCTTCCTGCCGATGTCCAATCTCACGAATTTACTCGTGTTTGACCTCCTGCATCTGTCGTTCGTACACTTCGCCGTCGTCATGTTCCTGCCGAATATCGCGGCGCTCTTCGTCAATATTGCCGTTTTCTTTGTTCTCTTTCGGCATCGCATTCCTCGCGTCTACTCCCTGCCCGATTTCGGTGCGAGTCCACGTCCGGCGAGCTTTCGTGGCGCGGCGGTCGGCTTGGGAGCGACGCTCATCGCGCTGTTCGTCTTTGGTATCCTCGGCTGGCCTCTGGCAATCCCCGCAATAGTTGGCGCACTCATCCTTGGCTTCACTGCACTCACGCGCCGGGAGATCTCCGTCGGGCGGATGAACGAGGGCATCGCGTGGCCGCTTTTTCCCTTTGTGTTCGCGATGTTCATCGTCATCCGCGCGGTCGAACATGCGTGGATTGGGCACATCGGTCACATTCCGGCCAACGCGCATTTTACGACGCTCGCGAGTGTGGCATTTGGCACCGGCCTCGGTGCGAATATCGTCAATAACATCCCGATGGCGGTCGCGATGATTAGCCTGTTGAGAGCCACCCCAGGTCTGATCTCTGAGCCAATCGCCTTCGCGACCTTGATCGGGACGAATATTGGTCCGAGCATTATCACTGTCGGATCGCTCGCAACGATGCTCTGGCTGGCAATCGTGCGCCAACGTGGTGTGCAAATGAATGCGTTGACCTATACGAAAATCGGCGTCATCACGACACCGCTCATGGTCGCGGCGGCAACGGCGGCGCTCTGGTTCGAGATCAGGTTTCTTCATCTCTAATATGTACGAGCGCCACGATACATCGGCGTTGACACAAGATACACGCGAATGCTACGATTCCGCCCGCTACACGGGTTCATGTGTGCAGGAGTGGCGTCGTTGCAATCGCAACCGGCTCCGCGCGAACGCGCACCCTTTGATTTGTCTCACAGGTGTTTCGGGTTGTTTAGGAGGAGAGAAAAGTGAAGCGATTGACGGTTCCATTCCTGATCGTACTCGCGCTGTTGATGACCGCCTGCGGCTCGTCGTCCTCGACAGCGACCTCGGCGCCGGCTGCGACCAAAGCGCCCGCGGCAACGACGGCAGCAGGGGCGACAACGCAACCGGCGGCTACCGCAGCGTCGGGGGCCGCGAGCGCCACACAGCCAGCGGCGAGTGCGGCAGCGTCCGGCAGCGGTTCACCCGTTGCACTCTCCGGCCAGCCGATCCCCATCGGGCTGGCGATCGCCACGACCAGTAATGTCGCCCTGCTCGGCGAAGAAGAGAAGAATGGCGGCTTGCTGGCGGAGAAGTTCTTCAATGATCGCGGCGGTGTCAACGGGCGACCCATCAAGGTAATTCTCCAGGACACCGCAGGCGATGAGCAGGGCACCATCAATGCCTTCCAGTCCTTGATTTCTCAGGGTAAGGTCGTCGGCATCGTCGGACCAACGCTGTCGCAACAGGCATTCGCCGCCGATCCGATTGCGGACAAGGCAAAAGTGCCTGTGATCGGCCCCTCCAACACCGCGAAGGGCATCCCGCAGATCGGCGAATACGTCACGCGCGTTTCTGCTCCGGTCGCCATCGTCGCCCCAAACGCCGTCAAGCAGGCGTTGAAGATTAACCCGAATATCAAGAAGGTTGCCGTTTTCTACGCGCAGAACGACGCCTTCAGCGTTTCCGAGACGGAGACGTTCCAGTCTACCGCGAAGTCGCTCAACCTCGAAGTGACGACGGTGCAGAAATTTCAGACGACGGACACGGACTTCCAGACCCAGGTAACGAACGCGCTCGCAACCAAGCCGGACCTTTCCATCGTTTCCGGCCTCGCAGCGGACGGCGGCAACCTCGTGAAGCAGTTGCGGGAACTGGGCTTCAAGGGCGTCATCATCGGCGGCAACGGTTTGAACACCGCGAACCTCTTCCCGGTCTGTAAGGCGCAGTGCGACGGCATTATCATCGCGCAGGCGTACAGCCCGGAACTGAAGAGCGATATCAACGACACCTTCAAGAAGGTCTACACCGATCAGTTCAAGAAGGACCCGCCGCAGTTCGCCGCCCAGACGTTCACGGGCATCCAGGTCTTCGTTGATGCACTGAAGTCCCTCGACACGAAAACCAAGATTGCCCCAATGTCTATTGAAGATCTGCGTGTCGCGTTGAACAAGGAAGTCCACGCCGGGACGTACATCACGCCGCTCGGCCAAATCTCCTTCGATCAGGACCGGGAACTGGTGCAAAAGGACTTCTATGTCGCACAGATCAAGATGAATCCGGACGGCGCTACCGGCAAGTTTGTCTTCCTCCCCTAACCGGATGCATGTGCGTTCCCGTCGGTAGGCGGCGGGAACGCACCCTAACGTGGCAGCGGCCCCGTATGAATGGCATGCGGGGCTACGATGCTGACAAGGACGGGCGCGGTTGACGCACTTCATTCAGTCGCTTTTGAATGGTCTTTCGATTGGCAGCGTGTACGCGATCTTCGCGCTTGGCTATACGCTGGTTTTTTCGATCCTTGGC
>JBBSFO010000596.1:0-3526 GCA_038238655.1 Thermomicrobiales bacterium
CGCGACGGCGATCTTGTTCTGGTGGCCGGTATACAGCCCGTTGCCGGAGTTGCCGCGCTTGTCCCGCGCGAACAAGGTCGGCTACCTCGCCCTCAGTTGCCAGCCGAATGTCGTCCTCGGGGCGGTGCTCGTCTTCGCGCCGCACGCCTTCTACGGCGTCTATGCGGGTGCGCTCCGCCTCGGCAGTATTCCACCGCTCGTGGATCAGCAGGCCGGCGGCGCGATTATGTGGGTGCCGGGAAACATAGTCTACCTCGCGATCATGAGCAAACTCTTCTACGACTGGTTCAGCGAGAAAGAGGCGGTAACGGGTTCGGAGTTCGAGGTTCGCAGTTCGGGGTAGACGGTGACGAGTTCGGAGTTCGTGGTTCGTGGTTTAAAGAACGAGCGTCTACACCGAACTCCGAACTCCGAACCTCGAACTTGCCCACCGGGTTGACAGTACATGGCGATAGGCGCACACTTTCCCTTGCGATGGCACGCAACGGCGCATGCCGGTCGCATCCGTAAACGTCCTGTTTGGGGATCCGTTGGTCACCGCCGATCAACACACGCCAGCGACGCGATCCGCTGGTCACGGAGGGAAATCATGAACATTTGCCACACGCCGGTGCGCGCCTGTCGCCGCACCCGGTTGCTGCGTGGCCGGGCGGGGAGCGGGTGCCCATGAGCATACGCACCTCCCACACCCACCGTGATACTGGGGCACGCGCGCGTCGCGTCGCCATTTCGCTGCCGGTTCTCGCCGCCGTCACGCTTGGCACCGCCTGGGCGGAAATCTTCTGGGGCGGTGTCGTTCGTCTCAGCAAGAGCGGTCTCGGCTGCGCCGATAACTGGCCGCTGTGCAACGGCAAGGTCTACCCCTTCTGGGAGCAACCTGTCCTGATCGAATACATCCACCGGCTGATCGCCGGGTTGATTAGCGGTCTGGTGGTCGGGGTACTGATCATCGTCCTGCGCGCGCACCGGAACAATCGCTGGCTGCTCGGCCCCGCACTGCTTGCGGTTGCGCTCTTTTTCGTGCAGGCGCTGCTCGGCGCGATTGTTGTCTGGTTCAACCTGAAATCCGGCCTCGTGATGGCCCATCTCGCGACCTCGATGCTGCTGCTCGCTACGCTTGGCGTGCTCACGGTCAATGCTTTCCCGCGCCCACAGCCTGGGCCACGATCGCGCCTTGTTGGGTTCGAGCGGTTCCCCGTGCTCGCCCTCGGTGCAACCGTCTTCGCGTATGGCGTCCTGCTCAGTGGCGCGTACACGACGAGCCAGCACGCGGGCGCGGCCTGCACGACCTGGCCCTTGTGCAATGGGCGGCTCGTGCCGCTCGATGGCACGCTCTTCCCGACCGGCGTGCAGATGGTGCACCGGCTCTTTGCCTATGCGCTCGCCCTGATCCTCATCGCTCTCGAGATTCGGGCACGGCGCAACAAGGCGGCATTTCCCCTCTTCGCGCGGCTGACCGGATTGGCAGGCGTGTTGGTGCTGCTGCAAATCACTATCGGTGTCGTGCAGGTCGTCAACTTGTTGCCTGGCTGGCTCGTCTCGCTCCATATCGGCAACGCGGCGGCCCTGTTCGCGACCCTCGTCCTGATGACCGGATTTGCCTTCCGTGCCCGCGCCGCAACGGTGGCCGGTGATCCCGGCATCGGCATGAAGAGTGACACAGAAAATGTCACGACGGCGCGGCGAGAAGAGCGGGAGCCGTCGCTGGCATCGCTTTATTTCAAGCTCACCCGCCCGCGCGTCATCCCACTCCTGCTCATCACGACACTCTGCGCGATGCTCGTCGCCACGAAAGGTGTGCCGTCATTCGGCTTGATCGTCGTCACGCTGCTCGCCGGGGCGCTGATGGCGGGCGGCGCGCATGCGATCAACGCCTACATTGACCGCGACATTGACGAGCAGATGAAGCGGACGCGAACCCGCCCGGTCGTCACCGGGGCGATACCGCCGCGCAATGCGCTCTTCTTCGGCATTGCCCTCGGCACGGGCGGGTTCGCGCTCTACCTTGCCTTCGTCAATCTGTTGAGCGCGCTGCTTGGGCTGGCTGGGCTGTTGTTCTACGTCTACGTTTACTCGCTCTGGCTGAAGCGGCGCACGGTGCAGAACATCGTCATCGGCGGCGCGGCGGGGGCGTTCCCGCCCCTGGTCGGGTGGGCGGCGGTGACGAACCACCTGACATTCGCCGCGCTCGTCCTGTTCGCGATCATTTTCCTCTGGACGCCGCCGCATTTCTGGGCGCTCGCCATCCTCATCCGCAAGGATTACGAGGGCGTCGGCATCCCGATGCTCCCGGTCGTCATCGGCGAAGAACGGACGGCCCGCCATATTGCCGCGTACACCGTGGTACTGATCGGGGCAACGCTCCTCCTCGCCATCGGGCAGGTGATGGGGACACTCTATATCGCCGTCGCATTGCTGCTCGGCGCGGGCTTCCTGTATTACGTCGCGCGGCTGCTCAAGGAGACGAACAAGGCGTCGGCGAAGCGGGTCTTCGTCTACTCGAATTTGTATCTCGCGCTGCTTTTCCTTGGCATGGTGCTCGATCATGCGTTGCGGTAGCGGAGAGAACCTATCCCCCAACCCCCTTCCCTCAAAGGAAGGGGGAGTGAGGTAACGCGATGACCTCGACGACTCCTTCAGTCGCTCCCGCACCATCGGTTGACCCCGAGGCGCGCAAGCAATATCTCTCAATCGCCGTCCTCGGCCTCGGCATCTTCATGGCCGCGCTCGATCTGACCATCGTCGCGCCCGCCTTCCCCGCATTGCAGGCGAGTTTCAATGTCTCGGCGCGGGCGATTGCCTGGGTGATCGGCATGTATGCGCTCTTCAATGTCCTCAGCCAGCCGACGATGGCGAAACTCGCCGACCGCTACGGTCGCCGCGCTGTCTACCTCGCGGACATTGCCTGTTTTGGGTTCGGGTCGCTGCTCGCCTTTCTGTCGCCGAACTTTGGCATCTTTCTGCTCGCCCGGGCGATTCAGGGGATTGGCGCGGGCGGCATCTTCCCGACGGCGAACGCGATCATCGGCGACACGTTCCCGAAGGAGCGGCGGGGCCTCGCCTACGGCGTGACGGGGTCCCTCTGGGGGATGGCGGCGATCATCGGGCCGAACCTCGGCGGCGTCCTGACACAGCACGCCTCGTGGCATTGGCTCTTTATCATCAACCTGCCCCTCGCGGTGATCGTCTTCGTGCTCGGTATGCGCGTCCTGCCCGACCTGCGCCCTGCCATGCGCGGGCCGCTCGATATCCGCGGCCTGCTCTTCCTCACGCTTTCACTCGTCGGCCTGATGGGCGCGCTGAACGAGGTACGGGGCGATGACTTCTGGCACAGCCTCGTTTCGCAGAGTGTCCTGTTTTCGTTCGCAGCCTTCCTCTGGTTCGGCTACTTGTTTATCTACACCGAACGGCGCGCCGAGTCGCCGATCATCCCGATCGCGCTCTACCGGCATCGCGATCTGCGCATCGCGGACGGCCTCGGCGTGATCGCTGGGATCGTCGAATCGAGCCTCGTCTTCATGCCGAC
>JBBSFO010000597.1:0-3522 GCA_038238655.1 Thermomicrobiales bacterium
CGGCGCCGCCGCGAGCAACCCCGCAGTCAGCGGCGCCGCCGCGAGCAGATGTTCGAAGTTGTCGAGGATCAGCAGCATCGCTCGTCCGGCCAGGGCCGCTTCCAGGCTGCTCCGCAGCGGGCGGGCACCCGTCTCCTGCACGCCGACCACCGCGGCGATGGCACGCACGACCAGGGCGGGATCGGCGAGGGACGCCAGGGGCACGAACCGTACACCGTCGGCGAAGGACCCGGCGATCTGCTCCGCGACCGCGGCGGCGAGGCGGCTCTTGCCCACACCGCCCGGCCCGGTGAGGGTGAGGAGGCGCGTCGGTCCCCGCAGCAGCGCCTGCACCCTCTCGACATCGGCTTCGCGACCCAGCAACGGGGTGTCCTGATTGGGGAGGTCAGCAAAGGGCTGACCACTCCCCTCCGTGTGTGGCCGCGTCGCGGTCAGGAAGAACTCGCGCTCCTCGCCACGCAGCGCGAGCGCCTCGGCCAGCGCCTGCCGCGTGTGCCGCTGCGGATGCTGTCGCTCCCCCCGCTCCAGCAGGCCGATGGCGTCCACGGAGAGGCCGGCCCGCTCCGCCAGCGCCTCCTGGGAGAGTCCCGCGGCGACGCGATGGCGCCGAAGCAGGTCACCGAATGGTGGGGGGTGATGGAGTGTCATCGCAGTGTCCAGCCATTTGTCAGGGTGATTGTCCGGGTTGTCGGTGGTTGTCGCCTGACACGAGGTCTAGACTCCATCTCGTGTGGCACTGATGAATCATCAACAGGAAGGAGAAAGCCCAATGGCAGAGAGACTACCCCGGAGTATAGCGGTGCAGGGCACGCGTGTACAGGAGGCGGCAATGAACGAGGGCGTGACTGGCGGGTTCGCCGCACTCGCACCGGGCGGGGGGCAGAGCGTGTGGTTCACGGGCACCTTGGTGACCATCAAGGTGGGCGCGGCGCAGACGGGCGGGGCCTACGCGGTCCTTGAGTTCCTCCTCCCCCCGGGCTTTGGCCCGCCCCCGCACATTCACCACGAGGACGACGAGGCGTTGTATATCCTCGAGGGCGAGTTGTCCGGTTTCTGCGGCGAGCGGACCTGGCGGGGCGGACCGGGCACCTTCGTCCTCTTGCCCCGCGGCGTGCCGCACGGCTTCACCGTCGAAGGCGCCACACCGGCGCGCGTGCTACAGCTGGGCAACGGCTCCGGGTTCGAGCGCTTCATCGCCGAGTCGGGCGCGCCGGCGCAGGCCCCCACCCTCCCCCCGCCGCCCGGGGAGGCGGAGATCGCGCGGATGCTGGCGACTGCGCCGAAGTACGCCATCGAGGTCCTCCCCCCGCCCGCCGGGTAGCGGGGCGACCCCGCGTTCGCCCCGGCACGGGTTGGGAGCGTCCAACTTGGCGGAGCAGTGGGCGACCAACGACGACCTGGGATGCTGCGGCAGTTGGGCGGTGTGCCGACACCGGGCGGATAACACGCCGATTGGCGTACACGGTACGAGTGTTCCAAAAACGAGCCTTTGATTCGGTGCTGCGGTTTCCATAAAACATCGTCCGTTGCCCCAACGGATTGCGTTCAGTTACCCGTCTCGTTATCTTGGTCCTACGATGCACATATACAAACGAGTTTTGGGACATGTCCGTGAGACAGTTTCTTGTCGTCCGATTGCTCCTAGCGTGGCAGGGGGGCAACGTTTGCTATACAATATGGTCATGAATAGACGAAACTTCCTTATCGGTGCCCGCCTGTTCTTCAGCCTGCTAACATTTACCGCTATCGCCACGCAACTTTCCGTTCACATACAACATAGTTACTCGATAGTCAATTTTTTCAGTTATTTTACCAATCTATCTAATATTTAACCATTGGTGCTAGTTGTTGACACAGACATGGGACGCTTCGATGCTGAAGGTGTCGAAGCCGCAGCACCAAGGAGCGCCCCATGTCTACCGAGGAGTTTATCATTGGTCTCTTCATCCGTGTGGACGAACAGATGGCGGAGGTCACCAAGCATCCCCAAGCCTCCCTTTATCCGAGCGAACTCGTCACCCTCGCCCTTCTCTTCGCCCTCAAAGGCGTCGGCGCGCGTCCCTTCTATCGCTGGCTCGTGCGCGATTGCCTGCCGCTCTTCCCCCAGTTGCCCGACCGCACCCGGCTCTTCCGCCTCTTCGTCGCGCATCAGGACTGGACGGATCGCTTCCTCGCCGCGCCGACGGTGCTCGGGGTGGCCGACTCCTACGGCATCGAGTTCATCCATCCGTGGCGCGCGGGGCGCACGCCCGACCAGATCGGCAAGAAGGGGTTGAGTAACCATCGCTGGATCGTCGGGGGCAAACTGGCGCTGGTGCTCAACCAATGGGGACTGGTCAGCGCGTGGGAATGCGCGACCGCGAATGTCCACGATACGACCTTCCAGCCCCTTGTCGCCCAGTTCGTGGAGGAGATGATCGTCCTGACGGACCGCGGCTTCCATGCCGCCGCAGGCGACCCGGCGAACATGAAAATCTGCCACAAAGGGGAGTGGAATGTGCGGATGATGGTCGAGACGGTCCTGTCGATGCTGACGGTGGTCTGCCATTTCAAGCACATGCGGCATCGGGTGTGGCGCTCCTTTCAGGCGCACCTCGCGGCGGCGATGGCAATCTTCAACGTGCTGGTGCAATGGCACGGCCTCAAACCGGACACGGAGGGGCGCATCCATCTCTCGGTCGCCGAGTTCAGCCTCTGAGCTGACTAGCACCAATGGTTAGATACGTTCAAGTCCCGCATTGCTTGGACCTACGGTCTTGGTCGGCGTATGGCGGGTGTAGACAACGATCTTATCCTTATCGCGATCATTGCAGGGCTGGCAGACCGCAGCGATATTTCCTTTGATCCCGCCGCCTTTGCTCTTTGGCAACATGTGGCCCATCGTTAGGTCTTTCGGTGCGAACTGCTTGCCACAACTCGCACAGGTATAATCCCAATCCTGCTTCATGCGCCCCTTCATCAGCTTGACTGTGAGTTCCTTCGCGATATATCCGCTTTCCCCTTCGCTCTCAGGTATTGCGAAGACGATCAAATCCCCTTCGAGGATTGCCGAATCAAATAAGACGGATGGCACATCAGCATTCAGCGTTAGCCGCACGTCCGTCGCTTCTGCGGTGAGCGTAAAGTACGTCTGTCTCGCCTCGCGTCGAATGTTCGTGACAATGCCGTCGAGATAGATCATTTGATTTTCCTATATGTCGCGCCTACGGGTTATCAGTGCGGCCGTTTGGTCGTAGCGCCTGTCGCCTTAGCCATCCTTCTACTCTAAGCGGCGGCTTGTGTGGATTCAGTGCTAGTTTTTCCTTGCCAGATACGTCGTCCGGGTATCCCTAGTGAGAGTGCGTGAGCAAAACGTGAGCAAATCGCATTGCGCGCGAAGGCTTCACTCAAGGCGGCACCTCGATTTTGCTTGCTACACAAGGGAAAAGAGTGGTGCCGAGGGGCGGAATCGAACCGCCGACACTACGATTTTCAGTCGTATGCTCTACCGACTGAGCTACCTCGGCACTGAGGCGAAGTGCA
>JBBSFO010000598.1:0-3517 GCA_038238655.1 Thermomicrobiales bacterium
ATGTTCCAGGACCTGATGGGCGAGTTGCAGCAGCGGATGCTCGGCAACACCTTCCAGGGGATGATGGACTCGCTCAAGAATATGACGCCCGAAGACATGGCGGCGATGCGCGAGATGGTGCGCGATCTCAACGAGATGCTGGAACGCCACCAGCGCGGCGAGGACCCGCAATTCCAGCAGTTCATGCAGATGCACGGGCAGTACTTCCCGCCCGGCCTCAACACGATTGACGATCTGATCGAGCATCTCGCCAAGCAAATGGCGCGGATGCAGAACCTGCTCAACTCGATGACCCCCGAGCAGCGCGCCCAGTTGCAGGGCGTGATGGATGCCCTGCTGCGCGACGACCGCTTGAAGATTGACCTCGCCCGCCTCGGCGGCAACGTGCAGCAACTCTTCCCGATGGACGCCGACGGTTTCGGCTTCGGCGGCGAAGAATCGGTCGGTATGGGCGAAGCGCTCGATGTGATGGGGCGCATGCAGGGGATGGATGAACTCGAAGCGGACCTCCGCGCCGCCCAGAGCATGGGCGACCTGAGCAAGATTGACCGCGAGCAACTGCGCGACCTGCTCGGCGACGACGCGGCGCAGTCGCTCGACCAGTTGCAGCAACTGGTCAAAACGCTCGAAGACGCGGGCTACCTCGAACGCAAGGGGAGCAAGCTCGAAATGACGCCGCGCGGGCTGCGGAAGATCGGCCAGAAGGCCCTGCAGGACATCTTCCAGCAGATGAAGAGCGACCGTTTCGGCAAGCACGACACCGAGCGGCGCGGCGCGGGCGGCGAGCGGACGGACGAAACGAAACTCTACGAGTTCGGCGATCCCTTCCTGCTGGACCTGCGCGAAACACTGATGAATGCCATCGAGCGCAATGGTGTCGGCTCGCCGGTACGCATCCAGCCACAGGACTTCGAGGTCTACCGCACCGAGTTGCAGACACAGTCCAGCACCGTCCTGATGATTGACATGAGCCGTTCGATGCTGCTGCGCGGTTGCTGGGCGGCGGCAAAAAAGGTGGCGATGGCGCTCGACAGCCTGATTCGTGGCCAGTTCCCGCGCGACCAGTTGCACATCGTTGGCTTCTCCTACCTCGCGCACGAACTGAAGCCGCGCGAATTGGCGGAGATGGACTGGAGCGAGTACGAATACGGCACGAACCTCCAGCACGGCCTGATGCTTTCGCGCCAACTCCTGGCGCGGCAGCGGGGCGGCAATAAGCAGATCATCGTCATCACGGACGGCGAGCCGACCGCGCACATCGAGGACGGCGAACCCTACTTCTCCTACCCGCCCACCTTCCGCACGATCCAGGAGACGCTGCGCGAGGTCGTCCGTTGCACCAAGGACGGCATCGTCATCAACACCTTCATGCTCGAACGCGGCCGGAGTTTGATGGAGTTCGTCAACCAGATGACGCAGATCAATAAGGGCCGCGCCTTCTTCGCCACCCCGGAACGGCTCGGCGAGTACGTCCTCGTGGACTATCTGTCCGGCAAAACCAAGCGCGTGGCGTGAACCACGATACCGAACGCCGCGCCTGTGAGAGCGCGGCGTTCGGTATCATTCAACATCATCCCGGCGTGCGCGAGGCCGTTCCCAAAGAGCGACCTCAGCGCGGGGATCCTCTTCGATCTACCAGCTCAGAATCGAGCATGACCGGACTTGCACCGACCGCCAGTTGCGCACCCGGCTCGACGGCCTGCAGATGACCGCCGAGGAACCTGACGCTCGCCACACTCCAACTTGCGGGGACCGTGAACACGATGGATCGCCGCGTGTTCCAGACGATTCGTCCCAGCCGACCGCCGGGCTGGAGCAACGTACATGTCCAGGTGTCCTCAGCGTTCCTGCCGCAGGATATCATGCGCGATCCAATCAGCCACTGCTGGATCGTCGCGAAGGCCGTCGCAGCCGGGGTGAGCGTCGTATCGTCCCGCTCCGTCATCCAGAGCGTGCACCAATCGTGGTTGTCCCACGCATACCAGCCGAACCGATCTATGCCGAGCGCCCAGTTGAGCATCGCCGTCCGACCGACGAAACCCATGCGCTGATCGTTGTCAACGAAGTTGTCCGATTGCCAACCGATTTCGGTATTCCAGATCGGTATCCTCGCGAACCCACGGTTCGCCATCACCCGCTTCACACGCGTCGCCGTTGCGACCATATCCTCCGGTGGACCGGGGGCAGTATAGAAGTGGTAGCCGAGGACATCAATATAGCGCCCACCGCCGTAGCCGAGGAAAATGTCGAGGTAGTCAGGGTCGTTCATGAACGAGGGGGAAATAACCTGAATCGTCGGGTCAACGCGCTTCAGGGCGTTGTACGCGTACTGCGTCAGCCGGAAGATGGCATGGACGCTGCCAGAAAAGTATTGGGCATTCGGCTCGTTCCACACCTCAAAGGCGCGAATGCGGCCTTGATAGCGGGTCGCCACTGCGGTTACGTAATTCGTCCAATCCTGCATGTTGGCCGGCTCGGCGGGGCTGGTGCCCGGGCCGTACTCCGAGACCTGCTCAGGTCGGGACGATGCCCAGGTCGGTGTCATGCCAAGCACGAGAACCGGTTCAGCGCCGTGCTCCTGAGCGAGCGCAACGAGCGCATCGAGATGCGCCCACCGGTAGACGCCGCGCTGTGGCTCAAGATCGGCCCACGTCACATTCGCGTCCCAAAGTTGCCAGGTCTTGAAGGGTACCGGTGGCCAGGGCGTGCCCGTCGCTGCCCGGTGGATATGCATGCCGAAAAGCGTCGGCGGGATCGCATCGGTCGGCGGAGAGAGCGTCAGGATGTCCGCCGCACCAACAGGCAGCGGAGAGACGCCAAATGTACCAGCGAGTCCCAGGCCCGCAGCTATACCGGCGTTACGCAGGAGCGCCCGACGCGTGAGCATCCGTCGCGGCATGCGGAATCCGTTCATGGGCCCCCTTAACCAATAATTAAACCGAGTGCGGAATCATACCGAAGCAAGTATAACTCCACAGAACGCATACGACAACGATAGTGGCTTTTTTGACATGGAGCGTTTTTGTGATGCGGACATACGGTGAAGCAATCTCGATCGTCATGCATTACGGCGATCCACCGCGTCGCGGCGTAGCGAGCCTGCCATGCTGCACCTCCATCGCCAGCGCACGCTGAATGTCGCATATCATGCTTTCCCACGACCCTGCCATCCCGTCGCCCACCGGCGCTCCGCCCGGGTAACGCAGAAACCATGCCCACTCACTCGCCCGTTGCTCGGCCACGCCGCCGCTAATACCCGTCCCGCCGACATAGGCGTTATATCGGACGACGCCTGCGAATGTGTATCCTTCGAACCGCACAGCGAACGGGGTCTCATCCTTCCCGGATTCCACCTTCGCGCGCCCAATCGGCGCGTGCTTCAGTTCCGGGCCATCATCTGTATCGCGCTGTCCCTGTCGCTTGTCCATCACGTTCGGCTCCTCCCGGTCCATCGTTAGCTCGCGACAGGGGCATGCTGCATCGGGCGCGATGCGAATGGGTAGGCTCCGCCACAATA
>JBBSFO010000599.1:0-3512 GCA_038238655.1 Thermomicrobiales bacterium
ACAATCAACGCGCAGTTCGCTGCCGTGAGGAGGATACGTTCATCGCGCGCTGTCTCCATGCCCATTTCCCGCGCGGTCGTCGCGATGTGCCCCCCGGAACGAAGCAACGGCGCGAGTATAGCGGATACATTATGGTCGAGAAGAAATGCCGCCATTCCTCCCTTTATGCCATCAGATTCGCGTCGAGTCGCGCATCAATAATGTCGCCGTGACGGTCGTAGTACGCGAGTGCGGCCTCGACCGCCTCAATTGGGACATCGTACCCCTCCGTCGTTTCGGTGAGGTCGCCTGCCCCTTTCCAGTACCCGATGATCGCCCAAACTGCAACGCCATAGCCCTTCAGGCGCGCTTCGTCCGTACCAAAGCGGTTGGGATTCTGTTCGATGTACGCGGCAACGAGCGCGTCACTACGAGATTGCGTCTGCATTGTCCGCCCCTTTCGCTGCTGCAAGGATACGCCGCATCAGGAAGGGACGCAATCGCAGTATGGACGAGGATGGCGACACTACTCCGCTGACACCATCGCACATGAAAGGAAGACAGTGATGCTGCTCCCTGCCTTATTCATCTTCGAAATGATCGCAAATGCTTTGCACCGCGTGATCCGGCAGGGAAAGGGCGACGAACGAAGGCAGGCCGAGCCGTTTCCAGAAGGGGAACGGTTCCAGCCCGATGCTACGTGCGACGAAGAGCGTGATTACCGTTCCATGGGCAACGACGACGATAGTTCCTTTTGGATGCCGCACACAGACAGCCTCGACTGCCGCTGCGAATCGGGCGTGCGCTTCATCCGCTGTCTCGTTGCCCATGATGCGCCGTTCCGGTTCCGCAAAGAATTGGGCGATCCGCGCTTCCAGTTCCGCCGTGCCGAGCCAGCCTTGACCAGTGCGGTCGTTTTCGTGCAAGTCCGCGACAACCTCGATTGGTACGCCGAGACGCGCGGCGATGATCTGCCCCGTTTCGGTTGCCTTCGGTTCTGCGCTGGCCGCGATGATCGCCGGGTTGTAGATGCCCAAGCGTTCCGCCAGCGGGATGCATCGCGCCCGGCCCACATCGGAAAGTTGCCATTCCCGCGACGGCACACCCGGTTCAAGCGCGGGCAGGGAGTGCTTCACGAGAATCAGCGTGCGCACCATTCGTACGGCTCCTTTCCCGCCGACTGTTGCACATCTGCCTGCGGACGTATACGTGGCACGCCTGATATCCGAACATGGCTCAAGTTCCCCGGTGTGGCAGGCTAAAGCCCGCCCCACCAAAGATATTGCGTTTGCGCTCATGTATTTTCTGGAAGCCATGTGCGTGACCTTGTGCGAACAAACGAGAAAACGTCATGATTTCCGTCACAATACTGTCCAGATCACCAAAAAGCGGGCCGCGACCTCTGGAGAGTGTACGTAGAGCGGTTGGCCGCATGGCGGGTACCATTGGCATATTGGTCATGATGCGCGCTCGCTGGGGTGTTTTGCCAGATGGGAAGCACGACGACACTGCTGCCACTCGCGATCCTGCTTATCGCGGCGAAACTCGCCGGGGCGGTCAGCGTGCGGTTCGGCCTGCCGTCGGTCGTCGGGAAAATCCTCGTCGGCGTGCTGCTCGGCCCCTCGGTGTTCGGTCTTTTTCGCACCGATGCGCTGCTGTCCAGCGTTGCGTCGGTCGGCGTCATCCTCTTGATGTTCATGGCGGGGGTCGAGACGGACCTCGTGCAGATGCGGCACGTCGGCATGACATCGCTCCTCGTCGCATGTGGCGGCGTACTCGTGCCGATGGGTGGCGGCATCGCGCTGATGCGGGCATGGGGCTACGCGTGGTCGGCGAGCGTTTTCGTCGGTGTCGTCCTGACGGCGACGAGTGTGAGCGTCACGGCACAGACCTTGAAGGAACTCGGTCGCCTGCGTTCGCGCGTCGGTACCGTGATCCTCGGCGCGGCGGTGATTGACGACGTGCTCGGCATTATCTTGCTTTCGGTCGTGATTGGGTTGGAGGGCGGCGGCAATCCACTCCGGCCGCTCCTTTCGATGAGTCTCTTCTTTCTCATCGCTTTCGCCCTTGGTGAGTGGGTAATGCCGCACCTTTTCCGCCATCTGAGCGGTCTGAAGAGTCGGGAAGCGTCGCTCGCGCTTGTCTTCGCACTGGTGATCGTGGCCGCATGGGCGGCGGAATCCTTCGGCAAGGTCGCGGCGATCACGGGAGCCTATCTCTTCGGGCTTGCCGTCGCGCGGCATCCGGCGGAGGAGCGGGAGCGGATCACCTACGGTATTGACCTCGTTGGCTACGGTCTCTTCGTGCCGATCTTTTTCGTTGTCGTTGGACTGGAAGCGAACGGTAGCGCCCTCGCCGACGCGCCGCTCTTCACCGCGCTCCTGATCGCGGTCGCCGTACTGACGAAGGTGGTCGGCGCATTCGCGGGCGGTCTTGCCGGGCGCTTGCCCACGGCAGAGGCGTTCACGGTCGGGGTCGGGATGGTAACGCGGGGCGAGGTCGCGCTCGTCGTGGCGACGCTCGGCAAAGAGGCGGGCATCCTTAATGGGCAACTCTTCGCGGCGTCGCTCGCAATGGTCTTGTTGACAACCATCGCCACGCCCATCCTCCTCCGGTTCGTCGCTGCGCCGCATGTCGCCGCGCCTGTCGTTCCGCAACCTGCCTACGCCGCAGTCACAAGCGGGCACGAACCGCAAAGGCGGGTGGCATGACGACCGACTCCGATCACTGCGGCGCACCGCTCCCGTCAATCCGTGGCTGGCGATGCGCGGGCCGGTCGTAAGGGAAACGTCACGGATTGCGGGCATACTGCATGAACGTTTGTATCGGTATCGATCGGTGGCTGTATCAGCAGGAGGGCGTGGAGCATGAAGACGTTCTGCCATCACTGCGGCGCGGCGCTTTTGCCCGCCGCCGCTTTCTGTCACACCTGTGGCGGGGCCGTTCCGGCGTCCGCGTGCGACGAAATGCATGTGACACCGCACGTTCGCGCCGCTGCACTGGCGCAGATCGGCCACCTCGATCAGGCGATTGCCGCATACGGCGACATTATCGCGCATGAGCCGACCGATGCCGCCGCCTATGTCGCGCTCGCCACACTGCGGATCGCTGCCCGACAGGTGGAGGAAGCGGAAGGGTTGCTCCGGGACGCACTCGTACTCGACCCACGGTGCGCCGTCGCTTGGGCGTACCTCGGTGCGCTGCTGCTCGAACGTGCGGAGGTCAATGAGGCTGACGATGCCTTCGCACGCGCGCTCGACCACGGCCCGGAGGAATTTCTCGTCCGGCTGAAGCGCGGGGAGGCGATGCTCCGCCTCGGTCGTACGTACGACGCGCTTGATGAACTGACGCACGCCGTCCTGCTCGATGCGCCAAACAAGCCGACGGCGTTGTACGCCCGCAACCTGCTCAACGCGACTCGCGCGCAGGCCGCACGCAGCGCGCCACGTCTTGTCGGCACACCCCATCAACCCCGGCGACTCGTGCGCTGGATGTCCGCCGACCGGCGCGAAACGGAGGTCGCCGTATGATCG
>JBBSFO010000600.1:0-3492 GCA_038238655.1 Thermomicrobiales bacterium
ACTCCCCCTCCGCCAACACCCCGTATCAATCATCGCATAAAAACCTACCCCTTGGTCTCTTCCGTTCCTCGGCGTGGGAAGGGGTGACTTGTGCGAATTTCCGTGGCCTTCCGTCTCACGCCCCTTCCCACGCCGAGGAACGGAAGGGGGCAGAAGGGTCCGACGTTCGCGCAGCCCGGAAAATCCGGTAGGGACGGGAGAACGCCGAGAAGGATCTCGCCGATCTGCGCGAATGTACCAGCTTCTCCTTAAATGAGATGCAGTTCTGTCTGCCGCCCCGACAGCCAGGAGACGGCACCGTCGGTGAGGACCGCGTCTTCTTCGAGGGCGATACGCACTTCCTGCCCGCCCCACTCCGGCACCGGATGGCGGACATTTAGTTCGATGGAGTAGCAGGTGCTGTCGTGGAGCGGGTAGTCGCCGTTGCCCGGTACGCCGTCCTGCCGGTCCCAGAGGCCGATCGTCGGCCCGGCGGCGTGACCGTGATAGCCGAGCGGGTGGGTATAGATGCTGGGCGTCAGTCCGGCGTCGCGCGCGTCCGCGAGGGCTTCGCGCAGCACGGTATTTCCTGAATGCCCCGCAACCATCGCCCCGCGCAGAATGTCCTGCAAACGATTGCCCGCCGCCAGCGCCGCGACAAGACCCGTCGGCGCTTCGGTCTCGCCCGGCTTCAGGATATAGGCGTGCTGCTGATGATCGGTCGCCAGCCCGAGGTAATAAAAACCCATGTCGCAGTGCAGCAAGTCGCCGTACTGGATCAGCGTGCGCCGGTCGTCGGTGCGCTGGATAGCGTCCCACGCCTCGCCGGGCGACTGGAGGGTGATCGTCGGCTGGAACCATGCCTGCAATCCGGCATCGAGCATTGTCTGGCGCATCCACCAGACAAGATCGTCAGTCGTCGTCACGGCGGGCGTAATCGTGCGCGACGAAAAGGCTTCCGCGATGATCGCGTGCCCGAGTGCGATGATACTCGGATAGACTTCCAGTTCGGCGGGGATGCGCCGCTCCAGCCAGCCGACGCAGAGTCGCTCCGCGCCGGTTGTGCGGGCCATCAACTCTTCGCCCAGCGCGGCGGCGATGCGTGCGTGCTCCTGATACGTCAGACCGTCGCCAAACGCGAAGGTCGTCGAGATGTCGAGGCCGATCTTCTGCGGATCGCGCTCGCGGACGACGCGGGCGAGGCAGGCATCCTGCTCCTCGGTCTCAGGGTCCCACCCCTTTGTATAGAACTCCCCAAAGCCGTAGCGGTCGAGCGTCAGGCGTTCCACACTGCCATCCGGGCGGCGCGAAAAGACGAGGATCGTGCGGCGGCGCGCGGCCATGCTCGGCTCGGGCAGCATTGTCATAATCACCGGGTCTTCATTGTACTCGCGGGCAGCGATGATCCACATATCGAACCCTTCCCGCGCCATCAGAGCAGGCAGGATCGTATCGAGTCGCTGCTTCAGCCAATCGTTGCGTACGACGGCCCGCGCCCGTAGCGGCAGGACGCGCTCGCGCAGCGCGGTCACAAACGCGGCGCGGTGGTCAGTTGCTCCGGTATCAGTCATCGGTATCCTCCATTTCACGTGAAACCCGCCACACGGAATCTCGTTCTAATGCGGCGGATCGCCGAGACTGAGACGGCCCGCGCCGCTGGCGTTCGCGTCGGCATCGGCGCCGGTCAGATGTTTGGTACGGGCGACAAAGAAAGCGAGCAGCTCGTCCGGCGCGATGCCGGGCTGGGTTTGCACGACGAGCGCCGCCGCGCCCGCGACATGCGGCGTCGCCGCGCTCGTGCCGCAGAACACGTCGCCCCCCTTGGCTGCATAGGTCGCACTCGCGACGCAACCCGGCGCGGCGAGTTCAGGCTTCGCGCGCCCGTCCGCCGTTGGGCCGTGCGAGGAAGCATCGGTGATCGTGTCGTCCTTCCACAAGGTCTCGCCAACCGTCACCGCGCCGCGCGCGTCGCCGGGCACAGACAGGCTGTGATCCTTAGTCGTTTGGCCGAACTGCGCCCCGGAAAAGTAGAGATCGAAACGGACCGGCGTCTTTCCGTCGGCCTCCTGCACATGGAGTGTATAGGTACCCGCCGGGAGTGTCTTAACGATCTGTTGCGTTGGCACGTCGTTCGGGCCCGCAATCGGATCCGTGGCCCGCGCAACTTCCGCGCCGCTCGCGTTGAGTAGAACGAGGCCGAGCGAGGTGTGCGGCTGCTTCCACTCCTCCCAGTTGAGCGTAATCGTCGTTTCGACATTCTCCTCGGTCACGACTTTTTCGCCGTTCGAGCCGTCGAAGTCGTGATTGCCGTCGCCGTCCGCATCGGCGAAGGCGGCGCCGTAATGGCCCTCGATGGCAGTGGTGCCGACGGCGCCGGAGCCGCTGTTACTCGCCGCCACAAGGAAGAAGACACCGCGCGCCTTCGCCTGGTCCACGATCTGGGCATAGCGGCTCGAACCGTCGTGTGGCACGCCGCCATCCTGGCCGACCGAATACGAGATGATCCGCACGCCCGCCGCGATAATCCAATCAACGGCAGTTGCGAACTCCTCCACCGCTGCGGCATCAGTCGCCCGCTCTTCGGCAATGAGATAGAGCGCGGCATCGGGCGCCATCTCGTGGACGATCTCGGCGCAGGCAGTGCCGTGGTAGTCGGGCTTGTTCGCGTCCTCGATCAAGCCGTCGCGACGGAACGATTTGGTTGTCACATTTGCGCCGGGGAGGAACTGTTTGTAGCCGTCGAAACTGCCATCAATCACGGCGACCTTGACGCCCTTGCCGGTGATCCCGGCAGCCTGCCACTCATCTGCCCGCGTCACATGCACGCCCTCGGAGATCGCGCTCTCCGCGCCCACCGTGGCGACAGCGCCCGTTTGCAGCGCCATGAGTATGCAGACCGCAGATACCACCCTGCGAAGCCTGCGGCGTGTGACCGTCGCCATGCACATCCTCCCATTCCCCATTGTCTGCCGTCGCCTGTCGCATACCGAAAGCGACGCACCGACTCCCCACGACGGTACATCGCTGCGGTGTATACGGGCGGCATTGTCGCACACCACACCTCGGGCAAACACTATTCGACAAGGATGTGCGACGCCCGTACCATTGCACGAAACACGCGCCGTTGCGGCATACATGGGGCAGGAGCAGCGACATGGCACCGAGAGACGAGAAACGGGCGGTGGTACTGTTAAGCGGCGGGCTGGATTCGACGACGACGCTGGCGATGGCCCAGCGTGCCGGGTTCGCCGCCTATGCGCTGACCTTCCGTTACGGTCAGCGACACGAGCAGGAAATCGAAGCCGCGCGCCGGATCGCCGCCGCAGCGAATGTCGCGGAGCATGCGATTATCGCATTTGACCTACACCGCTTCGGCGGATCGGCGCTGACGGACGATATCGCCGTGCCGAAGGATCGCAGCCCGGACGAGATGGGCGCGGGCATTCCGGTCACGTACGTCCCGGCGCGGAACACGATCTTCCTCTCATTCGCGCTCGCGTGGGCGGAAACACT
>JBBSFO010000601.1:0-3489 GCA_038238655.1 Thermomicrobiales bacterium
AGGTGGCTGACGGCGCGCTCGCGTTCCAGCGCACCCACACGATGTCGCTCCATTGCACCATCAGGTTCGACCGCTGCGGCGTGTTCGAGCGCGCGTGAGGCGAGAACGCGATAGGCGACCGGGCTCAGTGGATCGAGCGATGCGAGCCGGTCGGGAAACGATGCCGCCGGACCGGGCCAGGTCGCCGCGCGTCCCCGATGCACCGCTCCCGGCGAAACGCTTGCCTGCGCGACCGTATCGCCATCGAGGGTCAGCGTGAGCATCAGGCCACCGGGGAGGCCGGGAAAGAGCGGCCCGAACGGTGCTTCGGCCCACTCCATCGGCAAGCCGTCCCTGCTTCGTGGAAGGTCCTGCGTCATGGCAATCATGGACATGAAGCCACCGCTCATATCCATATCCATGTCCATCCCGCCGTGATCACCGTGGTCCATCGGCATCTCCATGCCGCCGCGCGCATCGTGTCCCCTCTCCTCGTCGTGGTCGGTGGGCATCTGCCTCTCACCGTGAGGCATGTCGTGACCCATCGCGGTATCGGGAGGCCGATGCTCGCCCTCATCCGTTGGCGTGGTCATATCGTGATGCGCCTCACCTTCTGTCGGCGACACCATCGGCATCGCGCCGCTATGCATATCGTGCGACATCGCCATATGTGCGCCATGATGCGGGTCGGCGTCCATCCCTGTGTCGTGCTGCTCATCCCCAGTCATCGCCATGCCGACGTGCATTCCGTGATCCATCGCGCGCGGCGGCTGATCGCCCGCGAACGCGAAAGCGTCCGCATCCGCCGCCCAGGCACCGATGGCGAAACGCCGCCGGAGATCGGCGACGGCACCGACGAGCGCAGTCTGATTGAGCGCAACCGTCACATCGGGCGCGGGCAATGACGTGACACGCACGGCCCCGATGGCGAGGATCGCGCGCGGTCGAACCATCTGCGCGTATGCGACTGTCGTCGGCAGAACGAGACCGTCGGGAAGTTCCCCGACAACGACGAGGACATTGGCCTGGCGCGGCGAGGGTGCGACCGACAGGCCCGCTGCGGCGAGGTCGAGGCCATGCGCGCGCGCGATCGCGGCGCCCGGCACGACGAGCGCCGTGAGCGCATGACCCTCCGCCCGCGCGACGAGGTGACGGAGCCATGTCGGTTGGCCGATGCGCGCGCCGCTGATCATTGTCGCTTCAGCGCTCCCTGGCTCCAGCCATAGAGAAGTCCGAGGAAGAGAACCATCAGGAAGACACCCATATCGAGCAGCGCCTCGAGGCCCAGTTCCTGATAGACGACCGCCCACGGGTACATGAAAGCCATCTCCATGTCGAAGGCGAGGAAGAGCAACGCAAAGCCGTAATAGTGGACGTGGTACCGCACCCACGCGGGTTGCGGCGTGAGCGTCCCGCCTGTGAAGGGGATATCCTTCCCTTTCTCGGCGCGCACCGTGCCGAGCGAACGGGCGATCAGTCTGAGTATCGCGACGAAACCGATCGTGCAAACCGTCATGGCAAAGAGCAAGGCGTACTGCTGGAGTGCGGTCATCGTCTCCTCCGATTCAGAGTGGCTACACCGGTCTCACGTAAGGCCTCGCTCCGATGCGGTAAATGCTCCGAGGAATCTGGTATGGTCATGTACCCGCCACGAGTATCTGTCAAGTGCCTGACTCGTCGCTTTGCATCGTCGCGAGATAGGACTGGATTATGGTGAGACACGCGCTGTTCTGCGACAGGAAAATGTGGTGCTTCCCAGGCAGGATGCGGAGCGTGATCGTGGGCAACTGGGACACGAGCGATTGAACAGCAGCGAGGGGAGCGGCCGGGTCCGCATCCCCGTGAAGGGCGAGGATCGGTAGTGTTCCGAGCGCGGTCAATGCCGGCAGAATGGTGTGAGACAGCACGCAATGCTCAAGCGTCCGCGAGTAGGAATGCCACGTATGGGCCATCGAGTCTTCGGCAACCGCTGCGGGAACGGTGTGGGAAAACCGTCCGGCGAGGAGCGCAATGAGGGGCCGGAAGGTCGCGAGGACGAGATGGAGGCTGTGGGCGACGCCGCCATTGAGCACCGTCGCGCGGGCCATCCACTCCCCGTGCTCGATGATGTACGCCTCCGCCCTGCTCTGGTAGGAAGGCAGCGATATGAGCACGAGGCCACGAACGTGCGCGGGGTAGCGGGCGGCATACTCGGCGGCGAGGATCGCGCCGAGCGAGTGGCCGATCACGACCATCGGTTGCTCGGTGAGAGAGAGCCGATCGAGCGTGCGATGCAGCGCCGACAGGTGATCCTCGACGGTGTACGCGACATCCGGCTTGGGGGAGCGCCCGAATCCGAGTAAGTCCGGCATGACGCAGTGATACGTCGCGGGGAGCGGGCCGAGCCGACTGGCGAAGTAGCGGGATGACGCCCCGAGAGCATGGAGGAAGAGGACGGGCGATCCCGTCCCCTCCTCGCGAGTGACAAGCCACTCAGACGCCGCACGGCGACCCGAAGATGCCATTTACGGATACCAGGTCTTGAGCCACGTCTGCATCTGATCAATCTCTTTCTGCTGGTCCGCGATGATCCTGCCCGCCAACTGCTTGAGTTCGGGGTGCATCCCCTTCTCCTGCTCCAGTTTCGCCCCGGCAATCGCGCTCTGGTGGTGCGGGATCATGTCTTGGAGGAACGCCTTGTCGAAGGGCATCGCGGTTTGCAGGTTCTTGATATCCGAGGACATTATGCTCCCATTCATCATGTCTATGCTCGTCCCGTTGCGGGCAAACCTGCGGGCCGAGGCAAACAAGAACGGGATTCTCAGCGACGGCCCACCGATGGCGACATCTTCGGCGCGTTTCGGTCCGCCACGGGTGAAGCCCTGACGGCTACCGACACGAGCCGTCGAATACGTCGCAATGCCAGAAGGATCATCGTCCGACGCGCCGGTGCAGATGCCGGGGCCGAGCTGTCCGAGCCAGCGGTGCAGCACCCCCGGTCGGACACGCCGGTGCCGCCCGTGTATGTGATGATGCGGCGTGATAACGGGGGGCGCTCTCATCAGGGGCGTTCTCCCGCGTCGGCCGTCGGCGTCGTCTCGCCCGTGGCTGTCGTCTCCTCGGTCTCTTCCGGCAGTGTACCAGCGGGCAGAAAGCGGAGAAGGACGCGCCGCCAATCGATTTTGACGATCGCGAGCACGAAGAGCGCCGCAGTGATGGGGCCGATGAGCGCGACGCCGCTGCCAAACTGCCCGGTGAACAGCGGCCCCAGTTGGTTCGCAGCGGCGTTCGCACCGGCGACCAGTGCCGTGTAGCTGATGACGCGACCGACGAAGAAGGCAGCCGCCACAAACCGGAGGTTCAATCCGACCAGCCCCGCCGCGATGAACAGGTGCGGCGAGGGGATGGGGCCGAAGGCGTAGAACAGGATGCCGGCGTAGGTCCAGCGCTTCCGCACCAGGAAGGTCCGCAGCGCCGCGACATTCGCCCGCTCCTTCTTCGGCAGCACGCGGATCCCGAAATGGCGCGCGG
>JBBSFO010000602.1:0-3487 GCA_038238655.1 Thermomicrobiales bacterium
ATCAGTGCATTGATATCGAACGAGGCTGCTCGTGTCCCCGGACTACCGGGATACGCGGGCGGTGGCGCGCCGTACCCGCCTTGCTGGGGTGGGGGAGCGCCATAGCCGCCCTGCGGTGGAGGCGGCTGACCGTAGCCGCCTTGTTGTGGAGGCGGAGCGCCATAGCCACCCTGCGACGGCGGCGGTGGGGCACCGTACCCACCGGGGCGTTGTGGCGGCTGACCATAGCCGGTTTGCGACGGAGGCGGAGGCGGAGGCGCGCCGTATCCACCCTGGCCGCCGGGTGGCTGACCGTAGCCGCCGGGTTGCCCACCGGGTGGACCGCCGGGCGGTCCTCCGAGTCGGGTTCGCTCGTCATCGCTCATTGTCGGTGCCTCCCTTGATCGCGCGTAGTCGCGCCGCCCCTCCACACCGCTTGCCGCTCATCTGCAATCATCCGCGCTTCACGTCTCACCCGTGGCACCTATGTAATTCCACTGCGATGAAGGGAAGCGCGGCCTAACGATACACAACGAGCGTACGGACGACAACAGTGTATGCGCCGCCTTACCGCGCGTCAAACGGCGGGAAGTTCAGAGTTCGGGGTTCGAGGTTCGAAGAAAAGCCGCGTGTTCTCCGAACTCCGAACTTCCCCCGTCCGTGGTATCCTTACCTACATGAAAAGCGGCATGCGTTCGATCAAGGGTGCGGTAACAAGTCAAACGGCGAAGAATGCGCTGATCGGCACGGGGTTGTTCGGTGCAGGCGAGATCGGCGCGGCATGCGCGCTTGGCTGCCTGCTCATCTGGCTCATCCTCGCGGCCGTGATTGTGCTCCTTTGGGCGCTTGTCGCCCTGCTCGCGTCAGTCCTTCCGCTGTGAACGACGAGCGCGGCTGGCGCGCGTTCGCGCTCGGCACGATGCTCATCTTCTTCTTCGGACTGCTGATCTTTGCCGCCGTTTTCGACGCCTTTCTGCGCCGGTTCTTGCCGGTCTTCCTCGGCTTGCTCTGCGTCGCACTGCTCGGCTATGCACTGGTAGCGTCCATTCTGCGTATGGCGCTGCGCGTCCGGCGCGCGGCGCGCCCCGACGAAACCGACCGTCACCAGCCGCACTGAGGACGAACGGCTTTCGTTCGTCCGCACAATCCGTTACGATAGCAGCACGACAGCCGCGAATCACGACACAAAGGAGATGCGCCATGCAGGACAGCACCCGAAATGCACCGGGAGGGGCAGGGAACGCCGTAATGGGAGAGGTCATCAAGGAGTTGCACGACGCCCCCGATGCGTTCGCGATGCTCTTCGCACCGGAAAGCGAAGAGACGCTGCATCACCGCCCGGCGGAAGGGGAATGGTCCGCCGTCGAGATCGTCTGCCACCTCGCCGACCTCGATGCCTTCAACCGGACGGAGCGATTCAACGCGATGTTGATCGAAGAGAACCCGGCATTACCCGTCTACGAACCCGATGCACGCGTCATGGAAGCGAACTATCAGGCGCTCACCAGCACTGACGCGCTCGCACTCCTGAAGCGCGAGCGGGAACTGATCACCGTACTGCTCGAAGGTCTGCGGTCGCACGAACTGGCCCGCACCGGCGTCCACCCCCAATACGGTCAACGCACGCTCCAACAATCCGCCGACATGCGCAATCACGATCGCACGCATCTCGATCAGGTCGTCGCAGCGATCGCTTCCGCGAAGTAACGAGTAACGAGTAACGAGTGGAATCTCCTCCCGTCTCGCTACTTGTTACTCGTTACTCGTTTGAGCCACTGTGCGGTGTTGGTGAGCATCGGGGTGAGGTGCGAGAAGCAGCAGTGGCTGGCGTGTGGATACCAGTGGAACGTGCGCGATGGGGTGGCGGCATCGTACAAACGGCGCGATTCAGCGGGCGGGACGACGCGATCCCTGCCCGCTCCAACGACCAGGAGCGGCGTGCGTAGAAGCGGCGCGGGGCGCGCGAGGCCCATCGCCGCGCAGATGTAGGGCTGACAATCCATCGGAAATCCCGTCACATGAACGACTTCCCACTGTGTCAGGCTCGGCATCCGCGTGATGTATTCAGCTGGCTCGAACGGTGTCGTGATCGTCACGATGGCGGCGAGGTCAGGGTTTTCTGCGCCGAGATGGACGGCCAACATCCCACCGAGACTCACGCCGACGAGCGCGATCCGACCGTCCAGCGACGGTCGCGTCGCCACGAGCCGCCACAGGTCATCGAGCAATGTGCTCTGGTTCGGCGTGAAGCGCACCTCCTCCCATGTCTCGCCCGTGCCGGGATTGTCGAGCGCAAGAGTCGCCATGCCGGCCGCGAGGAACGGGTCCCGCCAGCCGTCCAATTCCTCCTTGACGGTGCTTCCCCCATTGAAAAACAGGACGAGCGGCACGGGTCGGATGGGCGACGCCGGCGGCGGCAGCGTAAGGTAGCCGGGCACGCGCGCCCCCCGGAAAGCCAATTCAATCCGCTCGCTCGGCGGATCGCGGAGCGGCGCGACGAGGCGGTACAGTGCGGCAGCACGGTGAGCGAGGGCGCGCTTTCGCTCCACCGGCTCATTAACGAGTAATTGCGCCGCATGGATCGCCAGCGCGGCGGCACGGAGGGCATCGCGCCGCGCGACCGGATTATTCGCCGCATCCGCCACACGCACATACGCTTCCGCACGATCGCACCACGCGTCGGGCCACGCGTCCCACGAACGGATACGGGCGAGCACCGCCAACCCGTCCGCGCGAGGCATGCCAACGGGCGCCAGCCGGTCGAGGATGCCATTCGCCAGCCATGTCGCGCCGCCCCGGCGGAACGCGCAATCAATCAGATCGGGAGCAATCAGTCGGTTGCCGAGCGAGACGGCGAGGGGAAGGCGGCGCATCATCGGTGCCGATTGCAGTTCTTCCATCCCTGCAGCATACCGCACTCCCCCCGTTCACGGGAGAGCCAGCATCGGGTACGATAGGGAAGGGTAGTGTCCGTACATAGCGGAGTAGTCAGTAAAAGAGAGGATATGCGTGGTCGGCGAAACACAATCTTCGCCACGTCGTACAGAGAAGCCCAGACAAACTTTCTGACTACTGACTACTGACTACTGACCACTTACGAGGTGATGATGCGACAACGGATCTTGTACGGGGTGATTGTTGGATTCGTCCTGCTGGCGGGGATGATTGGCGCATTGGGAGCGACATATCGCACCTCTGCGGCGGTGTTTGCCGATCCGGCATTCATGCGAACATGGACACGAACGGATGGGCCGGTGAGCGGCGGCGGGGCGGCGCGGACATGGATCTGGGGGCCGGAACCGCGCACTGGGGCGCTCGCCGAGCCGTATCGCGACGCGCCGGGTGGCACGCGCCTCGTCCAATACTTCGATAAAAGCCGGATGGAACTAACCAACCCGCAGGGCAATGCGGCGGACCCGTTTTACGTCACAAACGGTCTCCTGACAACGGAGATGCTGACCGGTAATGTCCAGTTGGGCGACGCCTTTTTCGAAACGCACACGCCGGC
>JBBSFO010000603.1:0-3484 GCA_038238655.1 Thermomicrobiales bacterium
CTCGACCTGCACGATCTCGCCGGCGACCGTGAGAACCTGCTTGCTCGTGATCTCACGCGCCGCGCCGT
Source organism: Thermomicrobiales bacterium (assembly GCA_038238655.1). Lineage (GTDB taxonomy): Bacteria > Chloroflexota > Chloroflexia > Thermomicrobiales > JALYUS01 > JALYUS01. The sequence continues at coordinate 69 of JBBSFO010000603.1, forward strand.
TATATGCCTTGACACCGGTCGCCTCCAGGACGCTCGCGACCTTGAGGATGCCAGCCATTGTGCTGATATCACCGAGCGCGGCGAAGTTGTACTTCGGCAATTCCGCCACCGGTGTGCCGCCCGCCTGACGAACCGAGGCGGTCAGCGCGTCAACGTGCGCCTTTTCGTGCGCGCCGATCACGGTAAGGTATTTGGCCGCGTTCCCTTGCAACTTCCCGGACGCGTTGACGGTGCGGTAGAAATTGTCCTCCAGATGCTCCAATGTCAGGGCATAGTTCATGACCTCGAGGTCACTCTTGAAAAACGGCGCTCTCTTGATGATCACGGCACACTCCTTCGATGAATGGACGGCGAGATAGCCAGGTATCCCCGATTCCGACTACGGTGCGCCACGGAATGCCGTCGCGCTCTTGCCCGGATCAGCAGCTTGCGGCGCGTCGGGTGCCTGGTCAATGAAGCCGATCACCGGGCAGTTGACGATGATGTCAACAGTGACGAGCGGCAAATCATCGGGAGAGTGGACGATTCCCTGCGCCGCCAACTGACGGATCTGGTTCCCGTCCGTCTGCGCCACGTTCATGCCCCGCGCGACCGCATCGTCGCTCCACTTGACGAGTTGCAGGTCCCACAACGGGGTGTAGAGACGGGCGAGAGCGGGGTCGCGCAGCGTCGGAAAGGAATCGAGAATGTTGTGCGCATCGCCGCCGATGCGCAATTTTTCCAGTACGTCGGCATTCTGGAAACTCGCGTCTTTCGTGCCGCCACCATCGAGGATGACGTGATTCAGTCCCTGTGCGGGCGGGCCTGGCTGACCCGTTTGCCCATTCACGAAGGCGAAGATCGAGGAGCGAGCGCCCTCCTGGACCGTTCGGGTGTTCGGCGGCGAGACCATCCCGAGCAACGGGACGAACGTCCCGCGCTCAATCGGGGCTGCGAGGGGATTGGAGGCCGAGAAGCTATGGTACAGGATGTCTTTCCCATGCGAGAAGGCGCGCACCATCACGAGGTCTGCGGTCATCTTCGCCGTATCAATGGCGATCAGTCGGTCGTGCGTGTTGGTGTGCGTGGTCACATCGAACGGTCCCGCACCGACCGCGACGATCGGCGCGTTATAGACGACATTCGTTCCCTGGACGCGAACCAGGTCGCTGTATTTCGCGTCCGCGTCGGCGCCGGGGGCGAAGGATGCGGGTGGGAATCCCGTCGGCCCGGCGACGAGGACGCGCGTCGGGCCAAAATTCGGCGCGCCCGCGAAGGTCACCATGCCCCGGCCAAGCACCGGATTCGAGGAGGCGACCTGCTGAACGGACGGGGCGGCGGCATTGGCCAGGCGGGGGGCAAAGTTCAGGCCCAAATCGCTCGCGACGCGCTCGTCGGAAGCCTCGGTAATCACGTACCAGACGGGCTGGCCGTTGAATGTTCCCTGGAACAGCGGCGCGCGCGCGAAGTGCTTGGTCAGATTGACGGCGATGGTGCTCTTGATGGTGAACTTGCTCGCGGGGAGCATTTCATCTTCCGCAGCGCTTACCAGCAACTCTCGTCCGATGACACCGTTGCCGAAGGTGGAAAGGGCGAGCGCGCCGCTGGCGGCGAACGTCCCCTTGAAAAGGGTCCGCCGGGATAAGCCCTGATTCGCTGCCCGGATGACTGCCCGATCGCGTTCATTCATCGTCATGTCTCCTCTGTGAAATCCGTGCGCCCCGTTGTGCGGCGCGTCCTGTTCCTGACCACTGAACATCGCGTCGCCACTCCTGCGCGCTTCTTTAGCGCCTATTTCGGCATGCGTCACGAGAGCCGCTGATATCATGGTAAGAACGAAATGTCGTTGTGCGGGTAAGCAATGGTTGCGATTTTCGTAGCAATACGTAAACAATGGTGAACAGATAAAGAACGCTGCCTTCATCGAATATAGCTGTTCTGGCTTGACTCGATCAAAGTCCCACAGTTCCGCACCCCCTCCATGTGTCTCTTTTGTCCGGCTATTGCCGCCATCGCTCGTCGTCAATTTCCCGTGATTACGGTGTTGGTGGCAGATTACTTGCGCGTGAATCTGCGCTTGTGAAAGGTAGGTAGAACACCTTTGCGGAATCGTCTGAGCAGATTCGCCATCCATGCGGAGCCTGTTACTCTTGAAACCTACAAATTCCTCGGCTGGGCGCTCCGGTGGTTGCGTTGGACAACGCTCGCGGTGCTGCTGGTGATCACCCTCGTGCGGCCCGCACCGAGTCGCGGCGGCGTGCCGAACTGGGCGCTGATCCTCGTTTTTGTTGGCTATAACCTCGTCGTCGCGTTGGTGCAACGTCAGTCTCCCAAGCTGCGCTCGTTCGCGTGGGTGGCGATCACCGATCTTTTGCTGGCAGCTTTGCTCTATCTCGTCAGTACCGAACCGGGGGGGCCGCTCTTTGTTCTTTTCTTTTTGGCGGTGGACTCCGCTGCGGCGAGTCTCAGTCTGCGCGATACTCTCTCGTACACCGTTGCTGCGGCGACAATCGCGGCGGTCGTGGAATCCATGCTCCCGCTCTGGTCCTCGACCCCGCGCGATGTTCGCCAGCTCGTTGCCCGCCTCGTGATGCTGGGTTTGGTGGGGGTAGGTATGGCGATTGTCACACGTCGCCTGACGCTGGAGCATGAGGCAACGCGCCACGTCCAGGCAGAGGCTGAACGTCTGGCGGCGCTCGATCAGCTTCGGGAAACCTTTATCTCGACGGTTTCCCATGATTTACTGACTCCGTTCACCGCCGCCCGGGCGGGGCTTGGCATGCTCGAAACGAGCATCGCGGAACGGCTGCGGCCAGACGAAACGGCGCTCTTGCAAAGCGTCCGGCACAATACCGAGTATCTCGGTGTGATGATTGACGATCTCCTCGCCTACAATCAAGTCGAGGCGGGTGTGCTGCACCTCGATCGCAAGCCGTTTGAGATGCGTGTGGTCGTCAGGAATGCGGTGGAGACGGTGCAAACCCTGCTCGCGGAGAAGCAACAGACGGTGGAGATTGATGTACCCGATCCACTGCCGTGCAATGGCGATTCGCGCCGGTTGCAGCAGGTGATCGTCAATGTCTTGTCCAACGCCTACCGCTATACGCCGGAGGGTACGCATATCGTGATCGGCGGCACCGCCACCGCGACCGAGATTCATCTCACCGTCCGTGACAACGGGCCTGGCATTCCACCCGACGAACTGGAGGCAATCTTTCGGCGCTTTTATCGTGGGGGATCGCCGAGCGTTTTAGCGGCGGGTGGCTCCGGGTTGGGGATGGCGATTGCGCGGGGCATCGTCGGCTTACATGGTGGGCGAATGTGGGCGGAAAGTGAGTTGGGAAAGGGCGCGGTCTTCCACATCGTCCTCCCCTGTGCCAGAGAAGGAGAAAACAGTGCCGATGAAGTTGCTGATCGCTGAGGATGCGCACGGTGTC